>CAMLOA010000068.1 GCA_946481445.1 uncultured Devosia sp.
GTGACTGGAGTTCAGACGTGTGCTCTTCCGATCTCGGCGCGGGAGAGGTTGGCCACCACGACCCGCCCCTCGGCGAGGCCCCGCTCGAGGCCGATCGGCAGGCCATAGCGCAGCCCATGGGCCTCCCAGCTCAGTGCGAAACGCCCTTCGGCCTCGGCTGCGGCAAAGTCCGCTTCCTCAAGACTGTCGTGGTCTTCCGAGCCGCCATCGGCGGGCCGGGTCACCACCCGGCGCACGAAGCGCACGGCCTCTTCGGGCAGCCGTGCCCGGGCATGGGCAATCAGGCTGTCCTTGCCGACGCCGCTGGCGCCGACCACGGCGACGAAAGTGCCACTCATATGACCCGCCGTCCCTGGCGCCACACGGTCAGCACGATCGGGATGCCATCCTCGATGCGCAGATGCACGAAGTCCGCCCGCTTGCCGATGGCGATCTCGCCGCGATCATGGAAACCGCCCGCTTCTGCCGGACGCTTGGTCACCAGTTGCACTGCCTTGGCGAGGCTCATCCCCTCGACATGCTCGGCCAGGCAGAACGCCGATTGCAGCATGGAGAAGGGGATGTAGTCGGAGGAGAGGATGTCGAGCAGGTCGGCCGCCGCCAGGTCGCGTGCCGAGACATTTCCGGAATGGCTGCCGCCGCGCACCACATTGGGCCCGCCCATCAGGATGGCCATGCCCGCCTGGCGCGAGGCCTTGGCGGCCTCGAGCGTGGTGGGGAACTCGGCGACCTCGGTTCCCAGGGCGACAGCCTCTTCCACGTGGTCGCGGGTGGCATCGTCATGGCTGGCGATGACAATCCCCCGGTCGCGGCAAAGCTCGGCAATGGCTCGCCGGTGCTTGCCGGCATAGGTCTGGGATTCGGCCTTGCGGCGGTTGATGAAGTCGTCCAGCGCGGCATCGCTCATCTTGAGCTTGCCCTGGTAGTAGACCCGGTAGGCATCGGCGCTTGCGAACTGGCGCTGGCCCGGTGCGTGGTCCATCAAAGAGGCCAGCCGCACCAGCGGATCGTCCCTGAGCAGGTTGAAGCTGTCGAGGCAATCGGGCGCCGACACTTCGCAGCGCAGGTGGATGTGGTGCTCGGCGCGGAGGCGGCCGGCGGCGTTACCGGCCCCGATGGCCTCGGCCAGCGTCTTCATTTCGGTGGCCCCAAGGTCGGCATGCTCGTCCATGCCGACGCGCAGCGCATCGAGCACGGTGGTGATGCCGGAGGCAGCGATCTGCGCGTCATGCGCCTGCACGGCGGCCACCGGGTTCCAGCGGACGCGGGGCCGGGGCGCGAAGTGGGTTTCGAGGTGGTCGGTATGCAGTTCCACCAGCCCCGGGATCAGGTAGTCGCCCTCGAGGTCGACGCCTGTGCGGGTGGGGGCGCCGATATCGGTGATCATGCCGCCATCCACGCGCACCGAGCCGTCAAGCACTTCGTTGGCCAGCACGAGCCGGGCATTGGTCAGGGTCAGGTCACCCAGGGGGACGGAGTTCATCTGGCTAGCTTCCACGCGCATCTGTCTGATCCTGCGCTAGCCCAGTTTGATGACAGTTTGGCGAAGCCGGATTCGGGGACATGCGGGCGGATGGGATTTTCCCAAAGCAATCCTTCACGCTCTGCGGCTAGAATGGGTGGCATGGCGACCGACAAGCTCCAGACCTACCGGAAGAAGCGCGATTTCTCCAAGACAGCGGAGCCCGCCGGCGGCGCACAAAGCGACGGCAACCGCTTCGTCGTGCACAAGCATTCGGCCACCGCCGACCACTACGATCTGCGCCTCGAACTCGATGGCGTGCTCAAGAGTTGGGCCGTGCCCAAGGGGCCGTCGCTGAATCCGGCCGACAAGCGCTTTGCCGCCGCGACCGAGGATCACCCTATCGAGTATATCGACTTCGAAGGCGTGATCCCCGAGGGCGAGTATGGCGGGGGACCGATGATCGTGTGGGACACCGGCACCTGGGCGCCGATGGGCGACCCGCACGAAGACCTCCGCAAGGGTGCTTTCAAGTTCCGGCTGGTGGGCGAAAAGCTCCGGGGCGGCTGGATGCTGGCGCGCCTCAAGGGCAAGCCGGAGGACAAGGGCAAGGAGGGCTGGATCCTGTTCAAGGAACGGGACACGGCCATGAGCACCGAGATCGACATTCTCACCGCGCGCCCCGAAAGCGTGAAGACGGGCCGGCTGATCGAAGAGCTGGTTGCCCCGCCACCTGTTCCGGCCAACCGGACCAAGCCACAACCGAGCAAGGTGACGGGAGCGGTCAAGGCACCCATGCCGCCGACCCTGGACCTTCAACTCGCCAGCCCGGGAGACCGACCCCCGGCGCATTCGGCACAAACGCCCTGGCTGCACGAGATCAAGTTCGACGGCTATCGCACGCTGGCCTTCGTGGACAAGGTCAGCACCCGCCTGATCACGCGCGGCGGTCTGGACTGGACCAGGCGGTATGGCGACCTGCCCGAAGCGTTCGGCCGCCTCAACTGCCGCCAGGCCATCATCGACGGCGAGATCGTGGTCTTGGACGACAAGGGCATCAGCCGTTTCGGCATGCTGCAGGAGGCGCTCTCGGCCGGCGCGGGCAACCGGCTGGTCTTCTACGCATTCGACCTGCTCTATCTCGACGGCTGGGACCTGCGTGCCGTGCCTCTGGTGAAACGCAAGGGTTTGCTGGCGCAACTGCTGGCCGGGCATGTCAGCGGGCGCTCGGCGATCCAGTATTCCGACCATGTCGAGGGCGACGGCCAAGGACTTTACGACCGGGCCTCCGAGCTTGGTCTTGAAGGCATAGTCTCCAAGCGTGCTGACGGCAAACACGTCGCCGGCCGCTCAACGAGCTGGCTAAAGATCAAAGCTCTCCAGACCGGCGACTATGTCATTGCCGGCTACAGCGTCTCGGCCGCCAATGGTGGCATTGGTGCCCTGGCCGTGGCCGAATGGGTTGGCGATGATCTGGTCTATCGCGGCAAGGTCGGCACCGGGTTTGATGCGGCCAACATGCGCCAGCTCGTGACCCGGCTCGAAGCCCTGCGGATCGAGGACAAGCTGGAAGGCGCGCCCAGGGAAATCCTGGCGGTCAAACCCACTCTCAAGGCTCGCGTGCAATATGCCACCATGACCACCGATGGCATGCTGCGCCATGCCGTGTTCAAGGGCCTGCGGGAGGCAGAACTCACCACCGCGGTGACGGCGCCGCGCAAGCGGCTGATCTCGGATGCGGATCTGGCGGGCATCTGGGTGACCAATCCGACACGGCGCCTGTTCGGCAAGTCCGGCCCGACCAAGCTCGACATCGCGGTCTATTACGCCTCGGTGGGCGATTTCATGCTGCCGCATCTGTTCAACCGGCCGGTCTCACTGTTCCGCTGCCCCACGGGCAAGCCGGCCGATTGCTTCTTTCAGCGCCATCCCTTCACCGGCATGCCCGGCACGATCAGGAGCTTCACCACCGAGAACTCTGAGGGTGAAAGCCAGGTCTACATCTCGGTCGAAGACGCCAAGGGCTACCTGGCGCTGGCGCAGTTCGGCGTGGTGGAATTCCACGCCTGGGGCACCCATCAGAGCCATCTCGACAGACCGGACAGGGTCATCTTCGATCTCGACCCCGGCGCCGGGGTCGAATGGCGCGACGTGGTCAATGCCGCCGTGCACCTGCGCGGTGAACTTGAAGGAATGGGCCTCGTGCCCTTCGTCAAGACTTCGGGCGGCAAGGGGGTGCATATCGTGGTGCCCACCACCGTCAGGAAGACCTGGAAGCAGACCCATGCCGCCTGCGCCAATATTGCGGCTGCGCTCGCCAGGACGGGCAAGGACACATTCACCACCACGATGGGCGAACAGAACCGCAAGGGCCGCATCTTCATCGACTATCATCGCAACGCCCGCAGCGCGACCGCGGTCGCTGCCTATTCCCTGCGCGCGCGCCCGCACCTGCCGGCCTCGACCCCAATCGACTGGCGCGATCTTGAGTCCATCGACTCCCCGGCGGACCTGAACTATTCTTCGCTTCCGGGTTTGTTAACCACTTCGGGCGACCCGTGGGCCTCGATTAACGAGTCTGCACGGGATCTTCCGGCATGAAGACTTGTCGAGTTGCAGTAGTTCGCGCGTAGGAGGCGGCTTTGGCGCCAAGAGCGAGTTGGAAGGGCCATATCCGGTTGAGCCTGGTGAGCTGTGCGGTGAAGATGTTCCCCGCCACGAGCGCTTCGGAGCGCATCAGCTTCAACCAGCTCCACAAGGACACGCACAACCGGATCAACATGAAGCCGGTCGATCCCGAACTGGGCCTGGTGGAACGCAGCGACCTCGTGCGCGGATACGAATACGAGGACAAGCAATACATCATCATCGAGGATGAGGATCTCGAAGCGGTCAAGATCGAGTCCAACCATACGCTCAACATCGAAGCCTTCGTCGATGAGAGCGAGGTGGACGTGATCTACCAGGACGCGCCCTATTACCTGGCGCCCGACGGGGCCATGGCGGAGGAAACCTTCGTCGTGCTGCGCGAAGCCATGCGCAAGGCCGGCAAAGTGGCGATTGCCCGGCTGGTCCTGTCCAGCCGCGAACGCGTGGTCACCATTGGCGCGCGGGAAAACGGCATGTTCGTTACCACCCTGCGCAATCCCAACGAGGTGCGCGGCACGGCCGAGTATTTCGACAATATTCCCAAGGGCAAGCCGGACCCGGAAATGCTCGATCTGGCGCAAAAGCTCATCGAGCAGAAGGTGACCAAGTTCGATCCCAGGGCCTACGAGGATCGCTATGAGGTCGCGCTCATGGCGATGATCAAGGAAAAGCTCAAGGGTCATAAGCCGATCATTGCGGCTGCGCCCGAACGCGGTAATGTCATCAACCTGATGGATGCGCTCAAGGCGAGTCTGGGCGAAGCCAAGCCGGCCGCCAAGAGCAAGGCCAAGCCCGCACCTGTCAAGGAATCCGCCGCCAAGGCATCGCTCAAAGCCGCCGTCGAGGCCAGCAAGGCTGCTGCTGCAACTCCGAAGGCGCCCAGAAAGAAAGCATAATCCCGCATGCGGAAAGGCGGCGAAAGCTATGGCGTCATCGGGGCGCTCAAGGCCTTCCCGCTGCGCCTGGCGGCCCGCCGCGTCGCCAGTATGGGCGGCCGCCTGCACCGCAGCCTGACCCGCGGCACCACAGTGGCCGTCTTCGGGCGCACCTTGCTCACGCGCTTTGACGAAGCGGGCATCGAACAGCGCATTGCCGATGCACGTGCCATTGGCGCGGCCCTGCTCAGCGAGAACGGGTTTCTGCGCGTCCTTGGCACCCTGCCCCCGCTTCATGCCGCCCATATCACCCGGCAGTCCCTGCTCGAGCAGTCGCGGCTCGATGGGCACACGCTGGACCACCTGACGCTGTTCGACGCCTTCGAGCACCACGCCGAGCCCTTTTCCTTCCGCGACGTGATCCTTGCGCGAAAATATGCCGGGCTCGTCGCCACCGGCGCCACCTGGTCGGCCATTGCGCGCTCGATTCACCAGATCGGACCCGTCGGTTCGCTCACCGCGCTGACGTTGGAGCGCGGTGCCGACAAGATCATGGCCCGCGACAGCACGTCCCTGGTCGAACTCGACGGCCAGCGCGTCCTGCCCCTGCCCGATGCACCCGACGAGGCGGAGGACTATTTCGGCCTCGCCGAAATTGCCGAGGCGGCCGAACTCCACGCCGAGGCCGCGACGCTCTACGAGCATTGCGCCTCCATCGATCCCACCGATGCGACGGCCGCCTTCAACCAGGGCAATTGCCTGCGCAAGCTCGACGACTTCACGGGCGCATCGCTGGCCTATGTCACCGCGCTCAAGCGCGACCCGCTGTTCATCGAGGCCTGGTTCAACCAGGGCGGGGTGCTGCGCGACATGGGGCGTATCCAGGCCGCCCGGGAGCACCTCAAGCAGGCCGCTGACCTGGACCCCAGCTATGCGGACGCCATCTACAATCTGGGTGCCCTCGAATACGATGCCGGCAACCTTGATGCGGCCAGCGCCTGGTGGCGCAAGTATCTCGAGCTCGACGACAGCTCGGAATGGGCCCGCCGCGCCCGCGCCGGCATCGGGCTGGCCAACCGGATGCACAAGGCGGGGTGACATACGTTGATTGTCGCAGACATTGCCACACCCACCAGACGGCACCCCCTTGATGGGGGAGGGTGGGAAGGGGAGCGAGCGCCCCGATATCCGGGCAAACCCCGCCCCTTGATCCCTCCCCACGAGGGGGAGGGTGTCGACTGAGGCGACGGAGTAGACGCCATGACCACGAATTTCCTGTTCGACGGCCCCGAGGACGCGCGGGTCACCATCCTCCTCGCTCACGGCGCCGGGGCGCCGATGGACTCGGCCTCGATGAACGCCACCACAAAGGCGCTGGCGGCCGAAGGCTTCCGCGTCGCCCGTTTCGAATTCGGCTACATGGCCAGCCGCCGGACATCGGAAGGCAAGAAGCCGCCACCAAAGGCCGAGAAGGTCATGCCCGAATTCATCGCGGCGGTCGACGAACTCGGGCCCACCAACGGGCCGTTGATCATTGGCGGCAAATCCATGGGCGGACGCGTGGCCAGCATGGTGGCCGACGCCCTGTTCGGCGCCGGGCGCATCGCGGGCCTGCTCTGCATCGGCTATCCGTTCCACCCCCCGGGCCGACCGCAGCAATTGCGCACCGCGCACCTGCTCGGGCTCAAGACCCCTGCCCTGATCTGCCAGGGCACGCGCGACGAGTTCGGCGATCGCTACGAGGTGGGTGAGTTCGGCCTGTCCGACGCCATCGAGGTCTTCTGGCTCGAGGATGGCGACCATGACCTCAAGCCGCGCAAGGCGATTTCCGGCTTCTCGACCGCCGATCACCTCAAGTCCCTGGCCGCCAAGGTCACCGAGTGGACCGCGCGCATCGCCCCGTGAAGATTGCCACCTACAATATCAACGGCATCAACCGGCGCCTGCCCAACCTCATGGCGTGGCTGGCCGATGCCGCCCCTGACGTGGTCTGCCTGCAGGAACTCAAGGCCACCGACCGGCAGTTTCCGGCCACCGCCCTGGCAGACGCCGGCTATGGCGCGGTCTGGCGGGGGGAGTCCTCGTGGAACGGCGTCGCCATCCTGGCCAAGGGGGCCGAACCAATTCTCACCAATGATGCCCTGCCGGGCAATCCGGACGACAAGCAGGCGCGGTATATCGAGGCCGCTGTCAACGGCGTACTCGTCGCCTGCCTCTACGCCCCCAATGGCAATCCCCGGCCGGGGCCGAAGTTCGACTACAAGCTGGCCTGGACACGGCGCCTGCTCGACCACGCCGCCGAACTCTGGAGCACGGGGCTTCCGGTGGTGATCGCGGGGGATTTCAACATCGTGCCCGAGCCCCGCGACATCTACGAGACCACGTCCTACCGCGACAATGCCCTGGTACAGCCCGAGTGCCGCGCGCTCTATGCCGAGTTGCTGGCGCAGGGCTGGACCGACGCCATCCGCAAGAAGCATCCCGGCGAGACGATCTACACGTTCTGGGACTACATGCGGAACCGCTGGCCCCGCAATGCCGGCCTGCGGCTGGACCACCTGCTGCTGAGTCGCACGCTCGCGCGCAGACTGCTCGCTGCGGGCGTGGATCGGGATGTGCGGGGTGAAGAGGGCGCCAGCGACCACGCGCCCGCCTGGATCACGCTCAGACGGCCTTGAGCGCCTGCGCACGGTCCAGGGCCAGCGCCGCCGATACCGCGGCGGCATTCTCCCCGGCCTGCCCCTTCTCGATGGAAGCGACCATGCGTTCGCGTTCGACGATTGCGGCAGCGCGATAGGCCGCACCGCTGGAGGCCTGGTCGGCGGTCAGCGCCAGGGCCAGGGTCAGTTCCACGACGCCCGTTACCGAGCGGAGCAGGACATTGTCGGAGCACTCGGCCATAATGCGATGGACCTCGAGGCAAGCCAGGCCGAACTGCTCGATATTGTCGGGGGCCGAGCTCATCTGATGCA
>CAMLOA010000069.1 GCA_946481445.1 uncultured Devosia sp.
GGCGCGGATGGTGCGTCAGGTCACGCAGCGAGCTCCAGCTGAAGGTGCCGATCGACACCATGATCATGATGGCGACCAGCGCGGGCATGGGGATCAGGCCGACCCAGTCGCCCAGTACCAGCAGCAGGAACAACAGTATGGCGCCGGCTGCGAAGGTGGATAGCCGCGTCCTGCCCCCCGATTTCACATTGATGACCGATTGCCCGATCATGGCGCAGCCCGCCATGCCGCCGAACAGGCCCGAGGCGATATTGGCGATGCCCTGACCGATGCTTTCGCGGTTCTTGTCGCTGCCGGTATCGGTCATCTGGTCGACGATGGAGGCGGTAAGCAGGCTTTCGAGCAGGCCCACGACCGCCACGGCGATGGCAGTGGGCAGGATGATGAGCAGTGTTTCAAGCGTGAAGGGCACATTGGGGATAAGGAGCGAGGGCAAGGCATTGGGCAATTGGCCAAGATCGGCCACGCTGCGGGTATCGATGTTGAACATCAGCGCGGCCGCCGTCAGCACCAGGATACAGACCAGCGGCGATGGAACGAGGCGCGTGAGGCGCGGGAACAGGTAGATGATGGCCAGCCCCGCCGCGATCATGGCGTAGGTCTGCCAGGACACTCCGATCAGTTCGGGCAACTGTGCCATGAAGATCAGGATGGCCAGCGCATTGACGAAGCCGGTCATCACCGAGCGGGAGACGAAGCGCATGATGTAGCCGATGCGCAGCCAGCCGGCGGCGATCTGGATGATGCCGGCCAGGATGGTCGCGGCCAGCAGGTATTCTAGACCGTGCTCCCGCACGAGCGTCCCAAAGAGCACGGCCGTTGCCGCCGTGGCGGCCGAGATCATGGCCGGCCGCCCACCGGCGAAGGAAATGACGATGGCGATGACCACCGAGGCGTAGAGCCCCACCTTGGGGTCTACCCCTGCGATAATGGAAAAACCGATGGCCTCGGGAATAAGCGCGAGGGCAACGACGATGCCCGAAAGGATGTCGCCGCGAAAATTGGAGAGCCAGTCACGGCGGAGAGTCTGCAAAAAGGTCATGAAGTGTCCAGACGGCTGAAGTCGCACGAAGCGAGAGCGCGTTGTGAGCCAGATAAGGCTTGCTGGATTGTCTGGCGGATCGGCGGCCAGAAGAGCCACCCGGAATTGCACCGGGTCCGAAGGACTGCGTGCTCTTTCGCCCACTAGAGGCAAAAGATCAAGCGCGGACGCGCTAGGCTATTCTTGCCAGCACCGCCAGGCCGACAATCCCCACCACGCCCAGCACGTCGAGGAAGCGATTGCCGATCCAGCCAGCGCGCGGTCTGGTGCTCGGCAGCAGCCGGATCAGCCACAGGCCGCCATAGAGCACCCAGACGCCGAAGAACAGGACCAGCAGCAGTTCGGCCAGTGCGCTTTCGGTAAAGCCCACCATCAGCCTGGTGACGAAGCCGCCGACCAGCACGAAGAGCACATAGCCGACCAGGACCGCGAGCGAAGTGCGCCAGAAGGCCTTTCCCAGGCGCGGGTCGCGCTTCTGCAGCCCGCGCCAGACCAGCCAGGAAATGGCGGCCAGCACCGCCGCGCCGAGCAGGTACATCAGGCGTTACGCCTGCGGGTGAAACCACAATCGGACCGTAGCGGGGCGGGTTCGTTCGGTGTCGCAAATTTCTTGTTCATGGCGTCCAGCCTGGCAGATGACGGGGCAGCACTAAGCCATTCCGCCGAGCGCCGCAAAGACAGAATCCACCAGCCCGATCACTGTCTCGGCTCCATCTCCTGCCCCCAGACCAACGACCGAGAGGCCGATGCCGGGGCAGCGGATCGCCTTGGCTGCCGCACCCGGCCAAGTGCCGCCATGGACATAGACTGGCGTCTCCGCCGTGCCGCGCAGGCCAATTCCCCAGCCATAGCCGGTGGTTGTCCCATCCAGCAATCTGCCGGGTCGGGTGACCAGGCTCTCCACGCGCAGCCGGTCGCGATTCTGACCATCCAGCCATAGCGCGAATGCGGCAGCCGTCGTCCATAGTCCGCCGTCACCGGTCGAGAGCGGCAGGCTCCGGCCCAGCATGGACCATTGCTCGCTCGCAGGCGTGCCAGGCCTGGAGGAAAAGGTCAAACCGGCAAGGCCGAGCGGGGACAGCACGTCGCTGGTCACAAGAGCCGGAAAGCTCAAGGCACAGACCTCTTCGACGATACGCGCCAGAACTATGTAGCCGGCATTGGAATAGGCATGGGCCGAACCGGCCGGCCGAGATGGCGGGCTGCCCTGGGAAATCCGGCCCATGACCCACGCATTGGTCCATTTGGCACCGGAGAGGCCGGCCTCCAGCACACCTTGCTCCGGCATCCCGCCAATGTGGTGCAGGAGCTGGCGGACCGTCACCGGCCCTGCCCACCGTGCTGCCTCCGGCAGGATGGAGGCAACTTGCGCGTCGACGTCCAGCAGGCCCCGGCGAACCAGGACGGCAATCGCCGCACCCGTCACCTGTTTGGCAAGGCTGGCACCGTAGAACATGTCGTCTGGCGTAACACGCCGGCCTGAAGGCCAATGCCCATCGACATGACAGCTAACCTCACCCGAGGCCGTGACGATGGCCAGCGAGACCGGACCCCCGTCCTTGCGGCCCTGCACGATGCTCGCCAGGTGGGCCGGGACGTCCGGCACCGATCAGACCCGGCGCCTCTCGATGGCGTCCCAGATCATCACGGCGATGTCGGGCCCGCCGAAGCGCTTGATCTCGCGGATGCCGGTGGGAGAGGTGACGTTGATCTCGGTGAGATAGTCGCCGATCACATCGATGCCGACAAAGATCATGCCCCGTTCCTTGAGCGCCGGGGCGATGGTGGCGCAGATTTCACGCTCGCGGGCGGTGAGTTCGGACAGTTCCGGCCGCCCGCCGACATGCATGTTGGATCGCGCCTCGCCATCGGCGGGAATGCGGTTGAGGCCGGCCACCGGCTCGCCGTCGATGATGATGATGCGCTTGTCGCCCTTCCTGACATCGGGGAGGTATTTCTGCACCATGAAGGGTTCGCGGAAGCTCTGCTCGAACAGCTCGATCAGCGAATTGAGATTGTGGTCGCCTTCCTGGATGAAGAACACGCCGGCCCCGCCATTGCCGTAGAGCGGCTTGACGATGATGTTGCCATGCTCGCGGCGGAAATCGTGGATCATCGCCCGGTCGCGCGTCACCAGGGTCGGCGGCATCAGTTCGGGAAAATCGGTGACGAGGATCTTTTCGGGGGCGTTGCGCACCGTGGCGGCGGGATTGACCACCAGGGTCGAGGGCGGCAGCTTTTCGAGCAGATGGGTCAGGGTGATGTAGTTCATGTCGAAGGGCGGATCCTGACGCATCAGCACCACGTCCTGGGTGGAAAGGTCCACCCGGCGCGCTTCCCCGAGCGCAAAATGCTCGCCCTTGGGCTTGTCGTCCACGGTGATGGGCTGGGCCAAAGCCGAAACCGTGTGCCCGCGCAGGGCCAGGGTGTCGGGCGTATAGTGCAGCAGCTCATGGCCGCGCGCCTGGGCCTCCAGCATCATGGCGAAGGTGGAATCGCCGCGCGGGTTGATCGATGCGACATGGTCCATCTGGACCGCGACTTTGAGTTTCATGCTGGCCTCTTGGGCGGCCCGTCACACTTGGGCCATTCACATCCACAACGTCATCCCCGCGAAAGCGGGGACCTCTGTTCACTGAGCCACCCCAAACGGAGGTTCCCGCTTTCGCGGAAACGACTCCGTGGGTGCGATCATCCCGCATCGAACGCATTGACCACATGGCGCGGCCAGCGGCCCGGCGCAAGGAGAATCACGTCGAAGCGGAAGTCGGTTTCTGCCTTGGTGGGGTTCTGCGCCAGCCAGTACTGCGCTGCGCGGACGATGCGCGACCGGTTCACCGCCAGCAGGGCCTCCTCCTCGCCGGCGCGGCGGCGTGCCTTGACCTCGACGAAGACCGTGGTGCCGAAGCGCTCGGCCACGAGGTCGATTTCCCCGACCGGGGTTTTGTAGCGCCGAGCGACGATGCGGTAGAGCTTGAGCTGCAGCAGCAGGGCCGCCACCGCCTCGCCACGATGACCCTCCAGATAGGCGGCGATACGGGCCTTACTCTTGGGCTTTGAGGGCGAGGGCGGCATCGTAGACTTCCTTGCGCTTGAGCCCGAATCTCTTGGTCACTTCATCAACGGCGACACGCAGAGGCTGATCGGCCATTTCGGCCCGCAGTGCGGCCTGCCAATCCGCGGCGGCGGGCGCGGCGGGCGCCTCTGCCCCGGCCACCACGATCACCGCCTCGCCCCTGGTCTCGCCAGCCGCGAATTCGGCCGCCAGCGCCGCCAGCGTGCCGCGATGGGTGCGCTCGAAGCGCTTGGTCAGCTCCAGCGCCACCACTGCCTGGCGCTCTCCGAGCACCTCGGCCATGGCGGCCAGCGTATCGTCGAGCCGGCGGGGGCTTTCGTAGAAGACCAGCGTTTCACGTGAATCGCGCAGGGCCAGAAGCGCATTGGCCCGCGCCCCCGCCTTGGGGGGCAGGAAGCCGTGAAAGGCGAAGGCATCGGTGGGCAGGCCGGCGACCACCAGGGCCGAGAGCAGGGCGGAGGGGCCGGGCACCGCAAAGACGGGCAGGTTGGCCTCGGCCAATGCCCGGATCAGCGGAAAGCCCGGATCGGACAGCAGCGGCGTGCCGGCATCGGAAATCAGCGCCAGCGCCGCCCCGCCGGCAATGCGGTTGACGATGTCCTCGGCCTTGGCCCGTTCATTGTGCTCATGCAGGGCCACCCGGCGCGTGCGGATGCCATAGTGGTCGAGCAGCCGGGCCGATTGCCGCGTATCCTCGCACAGCACCGCCTCGACCGCAGCCAGCGTCTCGAGCGCCCTTATGGTGATGTCGCGCAGGTTGCCGATGGGGGTGGCCACGACATAGAGGCCGGGCGCCAATGGCGGCGCCTCGAAAGTCGACCCGGCGATGAAATAGCCCGAACTGGTGTCAGCCATGCGCCCGAAATCCGACGGTTGAGGATTGGTTAAGCAATGCGGCTCTAAATGTTAACAGTCTGCTAGCACTTTGGGGCAATGCGTGACCATTGATCGAATGCCATGTCATGGTATCCGACGCGCCTTTTGCGCCATGGCCGTGTTCGCGCTGGCCGCCTGCTCGCCCGGTTCCTTCCAGTTCGGCTCCCGTACGCTCGACTTCGGCGGCGGTTCGCCCCAGCCCATTCCGACACAGCCGGCGCCCATGCTGCCCAGTGCACAAGGCCAGGTTTTCGGTCGCGGGCCGGTGCCGGTGGCCCTGCTGCTGCCGCTTTCGGGCGATCCGACTCTGGCCGGTGTCGGGCAATCCATGGCCAATGCCAGCCGGTTAGCGATGAGCTTCATCGAGCAGAACCCCAATATCGGGGAGAACATCACCATCACCCTGCGCGACACCGGCGGCAGTTCGGCCGGCGCCATCAATGCCGCCAATGCGGCAATCATGGGCGGCGCGAAGCTGATCCTGGGACCGCTCAGGGGCGATGAAGTCACCGCTGCCGGCGCGGTCGCCCGTTCCGCCGGCGTGCCGATGATCGGCTTTTCCAACAATGCCAGCGCCGCCGGGCCGGGGGTCTACCTTCTCAGCGTCCTGCCCAACATGGAGATGAAGCGCGCCATCCGCTTCGTGCAGGGCCAGGGCCGCCGCGGCCTGGCAGGGGTGTTTCCGGCCACACCCTATGGCGAGGCCATGGCCGCCGCCTTCCGCCAGCAGGCCAGCGCTGCCGGCTTCAACCCCCAGGCCGTCTATACGTTCGCCTCGGCCGCCGAGGCCCAGCAGATCGTCAACCAGGCGCTGCCCAATATCCAGAACGGCCTGATCGACACGCTGTTCATCCCGGACCGCGCCACGGCACCAGCCTTTGCCGCGCTGCTGGCCCAGGCCGGGGTCAGCGGCCCGAAGCTGCAGCTGGTGGGTTCGGCCGACTGGGAGGGCGACCCGGCCATTGCCGGCGCGGCGCCGCTGGCCGGCGCCATCTACCCGGCGGTGGATGCATCCGGGCTCAATGCCATCCGCGCCGATTACCAGGCTCAGTTCGGCGGCGCCCAGCCGCATGCGCTGGCCACCATCGCTTATACCGCGACGATCCTGGCCAATGTGAACACGCTGTCGCTGGCCAACCCGCCCTACAATCCGGCGCTGATGACCAGCGCCGCCGGCTTCAACGGCCGCGACGGGGTGTTCCGCTTCCTGGGCAATGGCCGGGCCGAATACGCGCTGGTGGTCAAGCAGATCGGCGCGGGCGGGGCTGGTCTGTTGGACGCGGCCAGGCTCTAGCGCTAGGCCGCCAGGTCCGCCACCACCGCGTCGAGCACCGGAAAGCCCCTGTCGGTGACTCGCAAATTGCCGTTGGGCAGGGTCTCGAGAAAGCCATAGCCCTTGAGCGCCGCGACTTGGGCCGGGGCGATCTGGCGGCCGGAAATGGCCGTGAAACGCGCCGGCGAAATGCCCTCCTTGAGGCGCAGGCCCATGACGAGGAACTCGTCGCCCTGCTCCTCCCAGGTCAGGATATCATCGACCACCAGGCCATGGCCCTGGCTCATCACCCGCTTCTGCCAGTCGAACGGCATCTTCTCGGCGGCGGTAGCGTGGCGCTGGTTGTTGATCAGCAGGCGGCCGTGCGCCCCCGGGCCGATGCCGGCATATTCGCCGTAGCGCCAGTAAAGCAGGTTGTGGCGGCTTTCCTGGCCCGGCCGGGCATGGTTGGAAATTTCGTAGGCGGGCAGGCCCGCCTCGGCGGTGAGCTCCTGGGTCAGCTCGTAGAAGTCGGCGGCCAGGTCCTCGTCGGGCATGGGCAGCTTGCCGGCCTTGTGCAGGTCGAAATAGCGCGTGCCCTGCTCGATGGTGAGCTGGTAGAGGCTGACATGCCCGCGGGCGAGCCAGAGCGCTTCCTTGAGTTCGTCTTCCCAATCCTCAAGCGTTTGCCGGGGGCGGGCATAGATGAGATCGAAGCTCGACCGCTCGAACACCGATTGGGCGATGCGGACGGCAGCGATGGCTTCCTCGACCGTGTGGCGGCGGCCCAGCTCGGCCAGCGGCCCCTCGCGCAGCGACTGCACGCCCAGCGAGACGCGGTTGACGCCCGCAGCGCGATAGCCCTTGAAGCGGTCGACCTCGACGCTGGTGGGGTTTGCCTCGAGCGTGACTTCCGCCCGCGAATCCACCGTCCAATGCCTGGCGATGGCGTCCAGGATCCGGCCGGTAGACTGCGGATTCATCAGCGACGGGGTGCCGCCGCCAAAGAATACCGATTGCACCACACGGCCGGGCGCCAGTTGCGCTGCCGTGGCGATTTCGCGCTCATAGGCAGCGATATAGTCGATCTCGTCGAACGGGCCGCGGTGTACGTGGGAATTGAAATCGCAATAGGGGCACTTGGCCGCGCAGAAGGGCCAATGCACGTAGACGCCGAACATGTCGTTCGGGCTACTCATTGGGCATGACCTTGTCCGAAAACCGGCAGCCACTTTTCGCAGTCATGCCTGCTCAATCTGGTTCTCCACAAAGAGCGCAAAGGAGCGCGCGCGGTGGCTGAGACCCGGCTGGCCCGGTGACCAGGAGTGCTTCATCTCGGGCGGCATCTGGCCAAAGGTGATGTCATAGCCATCGGGCATGAAGACCGGATCGTAGCCATGGCCGCGATCGCCGCGGGGCGGCCAGACCAGGGTGCCGTCGCAGCGGCCGGTATAGATGACGTCGCGCCCATCGGGATGAGCGAGGCAGAGCGTGGCGTTGAAGCTGGCGCGGCGCTGCCCGGGCGAGGTGGCATTGGCCGCCTGCAGGGCATCTTCCACCCGCTTCATGGCGCGGTTGAAATCGCGCGGTATGCCGGCCCAATCGGCGGTATGGACCCCCGGATCGCCGCCCAGCGCATCCACGCACAGACCCGAATCAT
>CAMLOA010000070.1 GCA_946481445.1 uncultured Devosia sp.
CCTCGATCACGTCCTCGATTGCCTGGGCGGGAGGCATGGTGAACATGGTCGCGCCCATCGCGGCCGCGATCATGCCACGCCATCTCCGGCGCCATTTCTGAGATCTCATTTGTCTACTCCTGCGTCAAAGGCGCGGAAAGTATTGGACATAGATTGCACCGGCGCATCGAACACCTGTTCGATGCCAAACTGCAAGTGCCGCGCCATCTGCTTGCATCAGCACCGCTTTGGGTATCAAACTCGGCCGCGGCCAAGTACAGGATGGACGAGGGGATGGACGAAGTCCTGCGCCTGATCGATGACATCTATGCGGCCGGGGCCCAACCGGCGCTTTGGGACAAGGCGCTCATCCATCTTGCCGACATTACCGGCAGCGGGGACGCCACGATGGGCGGCCAGACCTCGACCCGCGTGCAGATACAGATATCGGCCAGGACGGACCCCGAGGCGATACGGCGCTACGCCGAATACTATCACATGCACAATCCGATGCAGGCAGCCACATTCCTGCAGCCGATCGGTGTCCCGTCGCTCGATTCCATGATCGTGGACCTCGAGGCCTTCCATGCGACCGAATTCTACAATGACTGGTGCGTGCCGCAGGGATTTCTGGGTGGTGCCAGCGTCAACCTCGCCGCCCTCGAAGGCTGGCGCGCAACCATCATGGTCTCCGGCGGCAAGAGCTATGGTGCCGAGGAGCTGCAGATACTGCGCACCGTTGCTCCCCATCTGTGCCGGGCCTTTCAGCTCAACCAGGTGCTGCACCAGACACAGGCGCTGGGGCTGGGTGCAATGGCGGCGCTGGAGCATGTCCGGAAGGGCGCCTTCGTCATCGACAAGCTCAATGTCGCCCGGCCCGCAAACGGCATGGCCGAACGCATCCTGGCGCGCGGTGATGGATTATGGCTGCGGAACGGGCAACTGGAAGGGGCCGGCGCGGGCGAGACGCGGGCCATCAACGGGGCCATAGCCAGCTGCCTGCGCGGGCTGCCCGATGGCAGCGGTGCCTCCGTTTCGATCAGCCGCGGCCAGGACCGCAGCAGTCTCGATCTGCTGTGCATCCCCTTCCCTTCCACGGCCTGGTGGCCGGGATTCGAGCAGCATGTGGCCCTGGTGCTGGTGACCGACAGGGAAGCGCAGCTGGAACTCAAGACGCAGCGCCTGCGGCAGCGGTTCGGGCTGACACAGGCCGAGGCCGCCCTGGCCTGGGAAATCGCCCGATCGGGCGGGCGCAAGGATGCCGCGGCCCAGCGTGGCGTGTCGGTAGCGACGGTTCGCAGTCAGCTCACCAGCATATTCGACAAGACAGGCGTGCGCCGGCAGGCCGAACTGGTGCGCCTCATCCTTGAGGATAGCGACGACTGAACTAGGCCAAGAAGCCCAGCCGCCGGTCGAGTTCGCTGAGCGGACGGGCCGCCGCGAGCAGGTCTCGCGCCTTGCGGCTGTCGCGGTCCATGGCCGCGATCAGCTGGTCCAGTCCGTCGAAGACTTCCTGCCCGCGAATGTGGGCCACCAGGGCAACCGTAAGGGTCTGCCCATAGATGTCCTCGTCGAAATCGAAAAGATGTGTCTCGAAGGGTGGCCGCTGGTTGTCGAACATGGGCTTCCCGAAGGCCGCCACCCCATCCAGAACCCGATCACCCAATCGAGCCCGCACGGCATAGATGCCCTGCGCAAGCTGGAAGCTGCCATGGGTCATGGTATTGGCCGTCGGATAGCCGAGTTCCCGGCCGCGCTGGTCGCCCTTGACGACGCAACCGTCGAAGAACCAGTGGTAGCCGAGCAGGCGATTGGCCGCCGTCACCGCGCCCTCGGTCAGGGCGGCACGAATGCGCGAGGAGGAAATCACCTCCTGCCCCTCATCCATCAGGTCGAGCATCTCCACGGCAAAACCCTGCCGCTCGCCTTCCTGCTTGAGAAAGGCCGGCGTCCCGCGGCGCTGGCGCCCGAAATGGAAATCCGAACCGACAATGACGCCGCGCACGGCCAGGGCATCGACCAGGAAGCGCTGGACGAACTGTTCCGCCTCGATCTGGGAAAAATCGCGGTCGAAGTGTAGCACGGCGAGGGCATCGAGCCCGAAGGCCTCGGCCAGGCGCGCCTTGGCATCGGCTTCGGTCAACCGGAACAGGAAGGGCGCCGGCGCAAAGACGTCGCGCGGGTGCGGCTCGAAGGTGAGCATGATCGCGGGCACCCCGGCATCGGCGGCGCGCTGCCGCAACGTTGCCAGCACGCTCTGGTGGCCGCGATGCATGCCGTCGAAATTTCCGATGGCGACATAAGCGCCCCGCAGCGACGGCGGCACCGAGGCAAGCCCGTCCAGGCGCAGAAAACCACCCATGCCAGTCACCAGGTCAGGCGCGGCAGGAAGCCGGCGAGGTGGGCGCGGCTGGGGGCAACCAGGTCGGCAATGGCCTGCGGATCGGGCTTGCCGAAGGCGTCCAGCTCGGCAGCATGGATCGAGCCGGTGACGAAGAGCAGGTCGACCCCGAACTGGGCTGCCCCAGTGGCATCGGTGCGCACGCTGTCGCCGATCGCCAGCACACGGGACTTGTCGAGGTTGCGGCCTGCCGCGGCCTCGGCCAGCCGGAACGCTTCCTCGTAGATCGGCTGATACGGCTTTCCCGCCATCATCACCATGCCCCCCATTGCCGCATAGAGGTCGCCCAGCGCCCCGCCGCAATAAATGATCTTGTCGCCATGTTCGACCACGCGGTCCGGGTTCGCGCAGATCATGGGCAGCTTGCGGCTGAGCCAGAACCTGGCCCGCTCGCGGTACATTTCGGGCGTGTCGTCATCGGTGTCGAGGTCGGTGACGACCACGACCTCGGCCTCGTCGGCGCCGGCGCGGCTCACCCCGAGGCCATCATAGAGCGCGTCGTCCTCGGTGGGGGGACCGACATGGTGGATGGCCCTGCCGCGATACTTGGCGATCATGGCGCGGGTGGCATCGCCAGAAGACACGATCGCGTCATAGGCCTGCCGATGCACGCCAAGCCGGTCGAGCATGGCGACAATGGGCGGCGAGGGCCGCGGCGCATTGGTGATGAACACCACCTTGCCGCCGCTATCGCGAAACCGGGACAGCGCATCGACCGCGGAGGGGAAGGCGGCAACGCCATTGTGGACCACACCCCACACGTCGCTCAGCACGGCGTCGTAACGCCCGGCAAGGTCGGCGAGGCCCGAAATCGAGGGAAGCGGTGGTGTCATCAAACAGTCCGATCCGGATGGGATGGGTTCTAATGGGCTGCTTGTCCGCTCCGATCAAGAGGAAACGGAATCGTGCCTTGGTATCAGGTGGCTGGCTAGAGCTCGGCCCGCCGAAGCTGTGCAACGGGTCTGGGCGGCTCCACCGAGAGGTCCGGCCGCACGGGGCCGGGGCCGGCGATATATGGCCCCTGCACCAGGGTGATGCCGTCCTCGAGCAGTTCGATGATCTGGCGTTCGCTGCTGATCCCGGTGGCCAGCAGGTTCACCTCGAAGCGCGAAATGTAGTTGGCGATGTCGGAGGCGTGGAAATCTGTGAACGCTTCCGGTTCCGAGAGGAACCGCGCCGCGTCGATGCGCAGGGAGCGCACGCCCTGCCCCGCCAGTTCGGCGACATCGACCCGCAGCGAGCGAACGCCAGTGATGGTGAACCCCGCGCCCTTCTTGGCCACCGCATCGGCGATGGCGCGTTCACCGGTGGTGAGGTCGCGCCAGTCTGCCTCGGACATGGCGAAGATCAGCCCCGGCGCGATCACGCGGTTGGCCTCCAGCGAGGCCACCAGCTGGTCGGACGATGCGTGGTCGGACAGGGTGGCCCGCGAGAGCGGAATGTAGAGGGTGATGGGTTGTCCGCTGGTCCGGGCCCGGCGGGAGATCGTGATCGCTTCGACCAGGCCCACGCCTTCGATATGGCGCTGCACATCCTCGCCACCCCTGCGGGGCATGAAGTCCTCGCGATCCGCGAGGTCGCCATCCTCCAGCATCAGGCGCGGCACCAGGTCGTAGCCTTGAGGACGGCGATGCGGCAGGGTGACAACGGGCTGGATATGATAGATCAGCCGGTTCTCGGCTATGGCCTGGCGGACCATCTCGATGGGGATCACCGGCTCGGGTTCGCGCGCCGGCTGGGGTGGCGGCGCCGCGGCGATCATCCGCTCCCGTCCGGAACCGCCCGGCTTTGCCACCTTGTCTTCCATCTCGGCAACTGCTTCTGCCACCTGGCGGATCACGGTCCCCAGCACCGAAATGTCGGCTTCCACCCCTTCGAGCCGCGCACCGGCATTGATGTCAGCCATGGCGTTGATCCGTTGCCCCAGCACGGCGCCGGCCTGGGCGTCGGTGGCAAGCAGGCGGGACAGGTCCTCGATCGCCTTTTCCAGGCGGTTCTCCGCGCGCTGTCGCAATGCGCGCTCCATCAGCACCACGCAGACGCAGCCGAAGACCACAGCGGCGAGGATGGCCTCGGCGGGCGTAAATGTCAGGCCGAAATAGGCAGCCGCGCCGACGCCGGCGGCAGACATGCCAATCAGGGTGTAAACCAGAGCCTGCACGGGGCGGACCTCGATCCCTCTCAAGCGCCGGGATTCGGCTCCCCAGTGTTAACACCGGGTCGGCGGGCAAAAAAGGCTTGGGCGCCATCTTCCCAGCGTTAATGCGGGTCAGGCGGCGAAGATGTTCCAGGCCCGCGAGAAGAATGCCCGGAAGAGCACGAGCTGTGCTGCCCCCATGGCCGGCGCCGCGGCACCATTGGCTCCCATTTCAAGCTTTGGCTGCTGGCCCGAGAAAGGCGGAAGCGCCGCCATGTGCGCACGCACGCTCTCCACGAGCCGCTGTACGACCGGCCTGGGCATCACGCCATCGACAACGGCCGTGTCGAGCCCGATAAGGCCACTGGCGCTGATGACGGCCTTGGCGATCGCCAGGCCGGCCGCATCGATCCACGCGGAGGCGACCGGCTCCAAGCCGGCCCAGTTCCAATTGATTGGGTTGCCCAGCTGGCGCGGAAGGTCCGCTGCCGCGAGCCGCTGTTCGAGCGAGAGCAGGGACGCCTCGAGATGGACATAGCTGGATTTGCCGGCCTCGTCGGTCACCAGGATCGAGCCCAGATTGGCGCCGTTGCCGGTCGGCCCTTCCCACAGTTCGCCCCCCAGCACCATGCCGGCGCCGATCATCGTGCCGACCTGGATATAGGCGAAGCCCTGCGGACGGGGAGCCGGCCGGGCGATCAGTTCGCTCCAGCAGCCGGCATTGCCGTCGTTGAACCAGGTCACCGGCTGGTCCGTCATCTGCGCGATGCGAGTGGCCAGGTCGAAGTCCTGCCAGCGTGTGGCGGCCTCGGCCGACGCGCCCAGACGGCCGATATTGCGGTGGATGTTGGACGGTGTCGCCAGCCCGATGCCCGCCAGGCGGCGGGCCTGCTTGGCCGTCATGCCGGCCCGGATCGTGGCGATCTCGGCTCCCACTATGCCCACGATCGTGGCGGCGTCGGGCCAGCAATAGCTGCGGCGTACGCTCGCCAGGGTCTTGCCCGCCATGGAAAACAGCAGCACTTCCACATGACGCCAGCCGACCTCGACGCCGATGGAAAACGCGCCTTCGGGATCGAGGAAAAGTGGTGTAGCCGGCTGGCCCCGCCTGCCGCGCAGCACGTCGCCCCGGCGGATCAGGCTGCGGCCCTCGAGGTCCGCCACGATTCGCGAGGTGGTCTGCGGGCCCAGCCCGGACAGCCGCGCGAGATCGGCATTGGACGCGCCCGGATTGAGCGCGATCAGCGTCATTACTGCCCGCTCGTTGGCAATGCGTACCCCCGACTGGGCGACGCCGCGGGCAAAGGGCTCGAATGTGTCGCGCGGGAGCTCGTTTTGCATGGGCGCTAGACTTAGCGGGGAGCGGCCATCGGGGGCAAGGGCCTGTTCGATCGCGGCGGGCGGAACGGAAAATTTACCCTGTTGCACAACAATCCATGTCCAAACCGGGCGGCCGTGGCGGCGGCAGACAACCGGGCAAGGTACTGGAAAGACGCGAGGTCCGGCCAATATGGCAATGCAGACTCGAAGCGATGGCGGAAACGGCCGGTTGCTGCTGATCGACCGGGACAGGGCCTGTGCCCGCCAGCTGGCCGAGGCGCTCCAGTCCAGCCTTGCCACGCCCTTGGCAGTCGAATCGGTCACCGGCGGGCGCATCGCCGCCGAACGGCTGCGGGTGGGCGGCTTCGATATCGTGCTGGCCGACCTGTCGAGCCTTTCCGATCTGTGCGAACGCGCCGACGAAGCCATTGGACGGCTGGCGCGCCTCGCCGAGGGTGCGCTGGTGATCGCGCTTTCGGACGGGGCTTCGGTGTCGGCCGCCGTCAGCGCCATGCGCGCGGGGGCCCATGACTATGTCGCCAAGCCGGTCAACGGCCCGGCGCTGGCCGCGCGCATCGGCGAACTGGCGCTGCGTCACGGCAAGGCCCGCGGCGTGGGCGTCGAAATGCGCAGCAGCGAGGCCGTGGCCGACTTTGCCGGTTTCGTGGGTGCCTCGAGCGCCATGCAGTTCGTCTACGAGCAGATCACCCGGATCGCGGCCTCCTCGGCGCCGGTGTTCATCACCGGCGAAAGCGGTACGGGCAAGGATGTCTGCGCCGAGGCCCTGCACGAACAGGGACCCCGGGCGGGCAAGCGCCTGGTGGCCATCAACTGCGCCGCCATCCCGCGCGACCTGATGGAGAGCGAATTGTTCGGCGTGGCGCGCGGCGCCTTTACCGGTGCGCACGAGGATCGCAAGGGCGCCGCCGAGCTGGCTGACGGCGGCACGCTGTTCCTGGACGAAATCGGCGAAATGGATCTCTCGCTGCAGAGCAAGCTGTTGCGTTTCCTGCAGACGGGCATGCTGAGCCGCGTGGGAGAGTCGGGCATCCGCCATGTGGATGTGCGCGTCATCTGCGCCACCAATCGCAATCCGATGCAACTGATCAGCGAGAAGAAATTCCGCGAAGACCTGTTCTATCGCCTGCATGTCCTGCCCATCCACCTTCCGCCGCTGCGGCAGCGACCAACCGATGTGATGGCTCTGGCCCGGCACTTCCTTGATCGCTACAGCGCCGAGGAGCGCAAGAGCTTCGGGGCCTTCACCCCGGAGGTGGCGGCCCAGCTGACCGCGGCGGACTGGCCGGGCAATGTGCGGCAGTTGCAGAACCTGGTCCGGCGCCTCGTCGTCATGTTCGATGGCGGCGAGATCACCCCGGCCATGGTGGCCGCTGCCGATATCGAGGGGCGCGGCACGATTGCCGAGCCGGCCACCACGAGCCGCCAGGATCGGCGCAATGCCATCCTGCCGATGTGGCAGCAGGAACAGCGCATCATCGAGGACGCCATTGCCAGTTTCGGCGGCAACGTTTCGCTGGCCGCCGCCGCCCTCGAAATCAGCCCGTCCACCATTTATCGCAAGCGCCAGGGCTGGGCGGAAATGGCTGCGGCCAGCTAAAGCCCGAGCGCGACCACAAGGGCCAGCACAAGCAGCAGCGTCACGAGCGGCGTCATCGTCAGCCGCTCCGGCCGGCTGCGGGAAATGGCATTGAGCGGAATACCCGTCGCCAGGTAGGCCACCGCCACCCATGCCGCCGCCGGCAGCCATCCGTCACCACCGGGCAGTGCAATCAGGCCGGCCTTGGCCAGCGCCACGCCGGCAATGGCCGCATAGATGATGATGGCGACGATGCTGCCGATCCGCAGGCCGGTTGGCAGCACGCGATGCTGCCCGCCCCACGCCAGGTGGCGGCCGACGAGCTCGCTGACGTGGCGGGCGGCGTCGAAGTCGATCGTGCGCCTGATCGGCACGAACACGTGCAGGCCGGTCTTGCCGGAAGTCTTGACGATCGGCTCGAGCTTCATCGAGTTCAGCACTTCGCGCAGCCAGAAC
>CAMLOA010000071.1 GCA_946481445.1 uncultured Devosia sp.
CTGGGCCGTAGAGTCCATGGGCGTCTCGGTATGGACGGTGCTGCTCGGCATCGGCTGTTCGGTGATCCTGGGAGTGGGGGCCGGTTTCATCAACGGCTTCCTGACCACCAAGGCCAAGATCGAGGCCTTCATCGTGACGCTGGGCACGATGGGCATCTACCGCTCGCTCATCACCTATTTCGCCGATGGCGGCACGCTCTCGCTCGACAGTGACGCGCGCGATATCTACCGGCCGATCTACTACGACAGCATCATCGGAATTCCGATACCGGTCTGGGTGTTCATCATCGTTGCCATCATCGGCTGGGTGCTGATGAACCGCACCGCCTTCGGCCGCTACTGCATGGCTATCGGGAGCAACGAACACGTGGCGCGCTACTCGGCCATCAAGGTCGACCGGGTGCGCACCTGGACCTACATCCTGCAGGGCCTGTGCGTATCGCTGGCCACCATCATCTACGTGCCGCGCCTGGGCTCTGCCAGTTCGGCCACCGGCGTGCTGTGGGAACTGGAGGCGATCGCGGCCGTGATCATCGGCGGCACCATGCTCAAGGGCGGCTTCGGGCGCATTGGCGGCACCGTCATCGGAGCGCTGATCCTGACTGCCATCGGCAACATCCTCAACCTCACCGACATCATCTCCAACTACCTCAACGGAGCGGTGCAGGGCGTCATCATCGTGGCTGCGGTCTACCTGCAGCGCGGCAGTTTCCGGGCCGGCCGCAAGGCCAAGCCGTCGGAATAACACCCGGGCCGCAAGGCGCGGGACCAACCGGGCCCCTAGGGGGTTCATCCAGTGGGAGGACTAGAATAATGTCTTTGAAGGCAATTTCGGTGGCACTGATCGCCACCACCGCCCTGGCCGGAGCGGCCATGGCTCAGGAAGAACAGGTCCGCATCGGCGTCTCGATCCCTGCCGCGACACACGGCTGGACCGGCGGGCTCAACTGGCATGCCGGCGTGGCCGAGAGCCGCATCGAAGCGGCCAACCCCAATATTGACGTCATCATCGTGACGGCCGACAGCCCAGCCGACCAGGCCAGCGATATCGAAGACCTGGTCTCGGTGCAGCAGATCCATGCCCTGGTGGTACTGCCCTTCGAGTCCGACCCGCTGGTCGAACCCGTCCGCCAGGCCAAGGAAGCCGGTGCCTTCATCACCGTGGTGGACCGCGGCCTGCCCGATACGTCCATCCAGGACGTCTACGTGGCCGGCAACAACACCGAACTGGGCGCCGTTTCGGCCGAATACTTCAAGAGCCGCCTCGCCTCGGGCGACAATATCGTCATCCTGCGCGGCATCCCCACCGTGATCGACACCGAGCGCTTCGACGCGTTCATGGCGGGCATCGAGGGCACCGGCATCAATGTGCTGGACGACGAATTCGCCAACTGGAACCGCGATGACGGTTTCGAGGTGATGCAGGACTTCCTCAGCCGCTTCCCCGATATCGACGCGGTCTGGGCGCAGGACGACGACATCGCCCTGGGCGTGATCGAGGCCGTCAAGCAGGCTGGCCGCGAGGACGAGATGTTCATCGTCGGCGGCGCCGGCATGAAGGACATCATCAAGGGCATCATGGACGGTGACACGCTGGTCCCCGTCGACGTGCTCTATCCGCCGGCGATGATCGCAACGGCCATCGACGTGACCGTGGCCAACTTCACCTCCAACGGCCCGGTAACCGGCACCTATATCCTGGGTGCTCCGCTGGTGACCCAGGAAAATGCCGCGCAGTACTACTTCCCCGACAGCCCGTTCTGATCCCAACGCGGGACGGAGCAGGAGAGGGCGCCCGCGTGGCGCCCTCTTTGATTTTGACGGCGGGACGCCCGGCTATGCCGGCTCGGGCGTGTAACCGGCGTCGCGGATGGCCGCCTCGCCGATGGCCCTGTCGCCCTTGAAGCTCACCTTGTGCGTGGCTAGGTCGATGGTCACTTCGGCATCCGGAAGGGCCGCTTCGAGCGCTTCGCGGACGGTGCCGACGCAATGGTTGCAGGTCATGTCATTGACGGCGAGAGTGGTCTTTTCAGCCATGGTCAGTGTCCTTTGGAAATGGGGTGCTCGCCGGCGAGGTCGTCCAGGATCGGGCAATCGGGGCGGTTGTCGCCGGAGCAGCAATGGGCCAGGTGTCGCAGCGTCTTCACCATGCCCTGCAGTTCGGCAATCTTGGTTTCGAGGGCGGAGATGTGCCCCACGGCAATGTCCTTGACCTCGGCGCTGGCGCGGGACTTGTCCTGCCAGAGCCCCAAGAGGGTCGCGGTCTCTTCCACTGAAAAGCCGAGGGCGCGGGCACGCTTGATGAAGCGCAGCACATGGACTTCGTCGGCGCCATAGACGCGGTAATTGCTGCCGGTGCGCAAGGGCGCGCGGATCAGGCCGATGGATTCGTAGTAGCGGATCATCTTGGCCGAAACGCCCGATGCGCTGGAAGCCTGGCCGATATTCATGGCTTCACTCCCTTGATGGCCCGCAGGCGCTGGGCATTGCCGACAACGAATACGGAGCTCAACGCCATGGCGCCGGCGCCCAGCATGGGCGAGAGCAGGATGCCGAAGGCCGGATAGAGAATGCCGGCTGCAACCGGGATCAGCACCACATTGTAACCGAAGGCCCAGAACAGGTTCTGCCAGATATTGGCCATGGTGGACCGCGAGACGGTGATGGCGTTGAGCACGCCCCTCAGGTCGCCGCCCAGCAGGACGACGTCGGCGCTCTCAATGGCGGCGTCAGTCCCGTTGCCCACGGCAATGCCGATATCGGCCTCGGCCAAAGCCGGGGCATCGTTGATGCCGTCGCCGACATAGGCAACAGGTCCGAGGGCGCGAAGGGACTTGAGGGCCGCAACCTTGTCGGCGGGAAGGACTTCGGCGCGCACCTCGTCAATGCCCAGTTCCCGGGCGATGGCTGTGGCGGTGCGACGATTGTCGCCTGAGATCATCGCGGTCTTCAGCCCGATGGCATGCAGGGCGACCACGACCGACTTGCTGGTGGGCTTGATCGTGTCGGCCACGACGATCGCGGCCGCGAGCTTGTCATCGATGGCTGCGAAGACCGGGGTCTTGCCTTGGTCGGCGAGCCTGTCGATGGCTTCGGCGAAATCGGAAAAATCGAGGTGGCTGTGGAAGCGCTGTGCCCCCACCGCGACCAGGCGTCCGTCCACCCGGGCGCGGACGCCCTCGCCGGACACAGCCTCGAAATCGGTCACCGCACCGAGGGGGAGCCCGGCTTTCTCGGCCGCCGCGACGATCGCGGTGCCTATTGGGTGCTCGGAGAGGGCCTCGACGGCGGCCACCAGGGACAGGACTTCGTCATGGGTGAAGTCATCGTCGAGGATGATGTCGGTCAGGTCCGGCTTGCCCTGGGTGAGCGTGCCGGTCTTGTCGAAGGCAACGACCCTGGCGTCTCCCAATTGCTGAAGTGCCTCGGACTTGCGGAACAGCACGCCCAGTTCCGCGGCCCGGCCGGTGCCCACCATGATGGAGGTGGGTGTGGCCAGGCCCATGGCGCACGGGCAGGCGATGATGAGCACGGCTACGGCGTTGACGAGGCCGAAGGTAAGGGCCGGTTCGGGACCGAGCACGAACCAGACTGCGAAGGTGAGCGCGGCCAGCGCCATCACGCCGGGCACGAACCAGGCAGTGATCCGGTCCACCACGGACTGAATGGGCAGCTTGCCGCCCTGGGCCTCCTCGACCATGCGGATGATCTGCGCCAGCATGGTATCGGCCCCCACCCGAGTGGCGCGGAAGCGGAAGCTGCCGGAGGTGTTGAGCGTTCCGCCGATGACCGTCTCGCCGGGGCCGCGCGCCACGGGGATCGGCTCGCCCGATATCATCGATTCATCGATATGACTGCGGCCATCGACCACCTCGCCATCCACTGCAACCTTTTCGCCGGGACGAACCTGGACGACATCGCCGAGGCGCACCTGCTCGATGGGCAGTTCCAGCACCTTGCCGTCGCGCTCCACGCGGGCAGTGCGCGCCTGCTCGCTGATGAGGCGTTGCACGGCCTCGCCCGTGCGCCCCTTGGCCATGGCCTCGAGCAGCCGACCGACCAGGATCAGGGTGACGATGACGGCAGCGGCTTCGTAGTAGACGTAGCGGGTGCCTTCCGGCAGCAATTGCGGGGCAAAGGTGACGATCGCGGAATAGAGATAGGCGGCACCCGAGCCCATGGCGACCAGGGAATTCATCTCGGGCGCCCCGCGCAGCAGGGCGGGGATGCCGATCCGGAAGAAGCGCAGGCCCGGCACGAACAGCACGAAACTCGCCAGCAGGAAATAGGCGACATAGAGCACGTCCATCGGAACAACGGACATCACCCACATGTGGAAAGGCATGTAGAGGTGACCAAGCATCTCGACCACGAACAGCGGGATGGTCGGAATGGCCGCGATCAGGACATCCCGGCGAAGCACGGCGGCATCCTCGTCGTGGTGCTGGTGCCCGGCGTGATCCCCATGGTGCAGCCGGGGCGTCTCGGTGCCTTTGTAGCCGGCCTTCGCGATCGCGGCGATGAGCGGGGCGACGTCATCGGAGCCCGCCGTGACACTCGCGCGTTCGGTGGCCAGGTTGACCGAAGCAGATTGGACCCCCGGCACCTTGAGCAGGGCCTTCTCCACCCGCGTCACACAGGAGGCGCAGGTCATGCCTTCGATGTCGATCGAAACAGCCTTTGGATGGACGTGTTCATTCATGGGATTCACCTCGTCCTCGATCATATAGACCTTCCCATGATGGGAAGGTCAAGGTCCGCTCGAACCCTGTGCAAGCCATCTGCGGCAGGATGGCGCTGCGACAGTTGCGCAGGTTAAAGTGCTGGTGCCATGGTCCTATATGGATGGTGTCAGGAGACGACATGCCATGCAGCCCGTCCGTAACGACATTCATAATTCGTCCGTACCTGTGCTCTGCCAGAGCTGTGAGGCGCGGCACCAGGGTATTTGCGGCGCGCTGAACCCGCAGCAGCTGCTGGACCTGTCGCGGCACACCCGGCGCGTGCATCGGGACGCCGGCCAGGAATTGCTGGCCGACGCCGAACCCATCACCAGCTACGGCAACGTGCTGCGCGGCGTGGTAAAGCTCTCCAAGGTGCTCGAGGATGGACGCCAGCAGGTGGTGGGGCTGCAATTTGCGCCTGACCTGCTCGGACGCCTGTTTGCCCAGGAAAGCCGGGTGACGGCCGAAGCGGCATCGGATGTGGACCTGTGCATGGTGCCCAAGGGGGCGCTCGAGGACCTGGTGCGGGAAAGCCCGGCGCTGGAGCATCGCATCATGCTGCAGACGCTGCGCGAGCTGGACGAAGCGCGCGACTGGATGGTGACGTTGGGCCGCAAGACGGCGGCCGAGAAGGTGGCGAGCTTCCTCTACCTCATCGCCAGCCATATCGACCCCTCCCAGGGCGCGGTGACCACTTTCGACCTGCCGCTCAGCCGCGCCGATATCGGCGACTTCCTTGGCCTCACCATCGAGACCGTCAGCCGGCAGATGAGCCGGCTCAAGGCCGATGGCGTCATCGAAATCGAAAACTACCGGCACGTTTCGGTGCCCGATCTCACCCGGCTCAGGGTGCGGTGCGGCTGACGGCCCGCAGCGGCCGGTCCTATGCCAGCCGGCCATGCCGCATTTCGAGCACACGATCCATTGTCCCATCCGGGATCGCGGCATGCGTGACCACGATCACGCTGCGGCCCCGCGCACCAGCGTGCAATGCATGGAAGAAGGCTTCCTCGGCCGCGCGGTCGAGGCCGGTTGTCGGCTCATCGAGCAGCAGGATGCCGGCGGGGCTGAGCAGGGTGCGGGCGAGGCACAGGCGGCGCGCCTGGCCGGCCGACAGCGTGCGGCCGCCTTCGCCGACCAGGGCGTCGAGCCCGAGCCGGTGGCCGCGAACGAAATCACCGAGCCCCGCCTGGTCGAGCGCAGCCCATAGCTGCGCATCGCCCGCACCCTGTCGGGCGACCAGCAGGTTGGCGCGAATCGTGTCGTGGAACAGCGGGCTGTCCTGACTCAACAGGGCGATCCGACGATGCAGGTCGGACAGCCTGAGCCGGGCTATGGATGTGCCACCCAGTGTGATCTGGCCGGTCACCGGCTCGTCGAGGCGCAGGATCAGCGAGAGCAGCGTGGACTTGCCGCCGCCACTGGCGCCGGTAATGGCGACATGCTCGCCAGGGGCGACCTCGAGATCGAGGTTGTCGAGCACCGGCGCACCGCCTGGATAGTGGAAGCCGACCCCCGCCAGGCGCAGCGCGTGATCGGCCGGCATCGCGTCCGGCGATACCGGGTCGGCCACCAGAATGGGCGACTGCCCGATCGCCAGGAGCCGTTCGGCGGCCGCGACGGCGGTGGTCAGCTTGCCGACGCTGCGCACGATGACATTGGTGGCTTCGAAACTGGCGGCGATGGCGAGCAGCAATCCGGCAAGCACGGGGCCGCCGATCTGTCCGGCGGCATGGGCGTCGAGACCGACCCAGAGGCTGCCCACCAGGGCGATTGCAGAAAGGGCCTGGACCAGAAATCCGGCAAGGGCGGTGAGCGTGGCGAGGCTGCCGCGGGCCCTGGCCAGCCGCGCAACGGTCTGTGTGAAATGGGCTTGCGCTGTCCCCAACACCCCCATCGCCACCAGGTCCGCATGGCCGTCGAGGCCGTCAAGCACGGCAGCGCGGGCGTCGGCGGCGGAGGTTACCGCGGCAGTGCCTGACCCCCGGCTGAGGAAGGCGAGCCCGGCGGGCACCACAAGCACCGACCCAAGCAGGCTTATCGCGTAGACCAGGGCCGCTCCGGGCAGCAGCATAGCAAGCAGGATGGTCAACGCCGTGCCGATGACGAGGGCAGCCAGGATCGGGCCTACAGCGACAAGAAACGCCGTGTCGAGCGCGTCGACATCGGCCGTGAGCCGGCTGACCAGGTCGCCGTGGCGGAGGCTGCGATCCCGCAGTGGCAGGCGCGGGAACAACCGTGCGAAGAGCCAGGCGCGAATATCTGCCAGGAGCCGCAAGGTGGCATCGTGACCGGCAAGCCGCTCGCCATAGCGAGAGAGGATGCGAATGAACGAGAAGCCACGAACCAGCGCCGACGGCACGAAAAGGTTGAAGGCCAGACCGGCGGTGGTGAGGGCCGACGCCGTGATGAACCAGCCCGATGTGCCCAACAGGGCAACGCCAGCCGCCAGCGTGACCAGCGACAGCGACAGTGCCAGCAAGAGGCCGTTGCGGCGGGCCAGGAACAGGGTCCGGAAGGCGAGGAGGGCCTTCATGCGACAGTCCTCTCGCGTCGGGGCAGGGGCATGGGCAACAGGCGCTCACCGGCCAGCCGCCAGGCCTTGTCCATGCGCGCGGCGACCGCAACGGAATGGGTCACCACGATCAGCGTGCGGCCGCGTGCGAAGCGCAGGAGCTCGTCAAGCACGGCCTGTTCGAGCTCCGGGTCGAGGTGAGCGGTGGGTTCATCGAGCAGGATGAGACCAGGGTCGCGCAGATAGACGCGCGCCAGGGCAATGCGCTGGGCCTGCCCGCCGGAGAGACCGAGGCCCCCCTCGCCCAGCGGGGTCTCGAGACCCTCGGGCAGGGCATCGGCAAAGGGCGCCGCATGGGCGAGCTCGGCGGCCCGGCGAATGGCGGTGGCGCAGGCGCCGGGGCGGGCCATCGCGATATTGCCGGCCATCGTCGCGGCAAAGATGCGCGGCTTCTGGCCAAGCAGGGTGACACGGCTGCGCAGGTCCGGATCGGGCCAGGAGGCGAGGGGCCGGCCATCCAGAACGATCGTGCCGGCATGCTCCCGCAACCCGGCAATGGCCTCGAGCAGGGTCGATTTGCCGATGCCGCTTTCGCCCAGAATGGCGAC
>CAMLOA010000072.1 GCA_946481445.1 uncultured Devosia sp.
GCTGCGGCTTGGTCACCGAGCCGGTCATGCCGGCGGCGCCGATCGTGTCGCCGCGGCTGACGACAGCGCCCTTGGCGACGCTCATCGACTGCAGGTGGGCATAGGCCGAGACATAGCCATTGGGGTGGCGGATCAGGATCAGGTTGCCATATCCCTCGACCCCCGAGCCGACATAGATGACGGTTCCGTTCTCGGCCGCCTGGACCGGCGAGCCCTCGGCGGCCTCGATATTGATGCCAGTGCCCTTGGACGTAGCGAAATCGACAAGGATTCGGCCACTCACCGGCCAGCGGAACTTGTCGTTCCCCGACATCACCGGTTCAGCAGCCGGCGCGGCCGCCAGCTGCGTCGGCGCTGCAACTGGCTGGGCGACAGGAGCCGGACTTACCGCCGGAGCAGGTGTCGCAGCGGCCGTCTGCAGGGCGTTTGGCGCGGCCTGCGGCAGTGTCTGCTGCTGCGGAACTGGAGCGGCTGCCGGCGTCGCGGCGGCAACCTGCGTGGTCGGCGCCTTGGTCGACAGCAGGTCTGCCCGCCCGGGGATGACGATCTTCTGGCCGACGACGATCTTGTCCGGAGAGCCCAGATTGTTCGCCTGCACGATGGCCTGCGTCGTCACCTCGTAGCGACGCGCAATGGTGTAGAGCGACTCGCCGCTTGAAATGGTGTGGGTGAAAGCGCCATCCGCATTGGCTGGCACTGGCGTCACGGCCGCCATCGTGGGGACAGAATTGTTGGTGGGCAACGTGCCGAGGACGGCAGGGTTTGGCATCGGGGCGGCCGACGCGAGAGCTGGCTGGGGCATGGCTGGCAAGGATCCCTGGGACGAGGAACTCAATACAGGAAGGTCTTGGGACTGAACGGCCGGCGCGGTGGTCGCGACGGTCTGGGTCGGCTGATTCCAGGCGGGCGTCGCCGGCTGGTTCCACAGCGGCTGCGGCGACTGGGTCGGCAGCATGCCCACGCCGCCCACATTGGCGGGCGGCAGGAACTGGTTTTCCGCAACCATCGCCTGGGGAGCCCCCAGCGAGGACGGCATCGGCTGGTTGAAACTCTGGGGGGAGGCCTGCGGGACCGAACTGGTCGTGGTGGGATCGCCGAAGGTGCGGCTCCCAAGACTGGAACAGCCGGACAGCGCGACGGCTGCCACCATCAGACCGGCCACGGCTACCGTGCCTTTGGGCGCATGGCGGGATACGCGGATACTCATCGGCTTACTCGTTACGCAGGTACTCAACACAAGGTCGAGACTAGGCGAGTAAGGTAAAGACGAGTTTAAAGCCGATGCGATTTGAGCAAAAGCGTTCGCGCCAGATTCCGAAATGGGTAAGGTTAAGGTGACCTGTTCATGCCGCCACCCACTCGCCTGACATGGCTAGAGTGTGAGCGTGCCCTTCAACCTCTCGACCAGGGCCATATCCGTCTGCTGCAGCAACATGGGCGTGACGGTGACATAGTCATGCGTCCGCAGCGTCTCGAAATCGGCACCGCTGTCGAGCGGCTGGGGCGTCTCCGGGATGGCAACGAAGAACTTTCCGGCATTGTCACTGGGATAGTAGCGGAAAGGCGACGTCGAAAAGCGCTGGTGGGGCACCACCGCAATACCCGTGGTGGTGTCCGGATCACCGAACGGGAAGTTGACGTTGTAGTAGTGCTCGCGCCCCTGCGCGGCACCGATGACCGCGCGCGCAGCCGCAACGCCATGGCGCCGGGCATTGGACCAGTCCACCTCCCGACCGAACTCGTAGTTGACCCCCTGGCTCATGGCGATACCGATGGCCCCCTGCAGGGCGCCCTCGCGGGCCCCGGCCGCAGTGCCCGAGCAGTTGACGATATCCCCAAGGTTCTGTCCGGCATTGACGCCTGAAAGCACTACATCGGCCGGCTTGTCGCCCAACAGATGCGTCATGCCCGCCACCACGCAGTCGGCGGGCGAACCGCCGATGACCGCAAAGGAGCGGGCATCGACCTGTTCGACCGCCAGTTCGCGGCCCAGGGTGAATCGGTGCCCTGCCCCCGACTGGTTGCCATCGGGGGCGACGATCCAGACATCATCGCTCAGGGCATGCGCAATATCCGCCATGAGCGCGATGCCTGGAGCATCGATGCCATCGTCATTGGTTATGAGGATGCGCAGGCTCATCCCCTTCCGCCGATGGATGCAAGACCGCCCATATAGGGCCGCAGAACCTCGGGAATGGCCACCGAGCCGTCCGCCTGCTGGTAGTTCTCCATCACCGCGATCAGACACCGGCCCACGGCGGTGCCGGAGCCGTTGAGCGTATGGACGAAGCGCGGAGCCTGCTTCTCACCGGCCGGGCGATAGCGGGCGTCCATCCGGCGCGCCTGGAAGTCCCCACAGACCGACACCGACGAAATCTCGCGATAGGTGTCCTGCCCCGGCAGCCAGACTTCGAGATCGTAGGTCTTCCTGGCGCCAAAGCCCATATCGCCCGTGCACAGGGTCATGACGCGATAATGCAGGCCCAGCTTCTGCAGCACAGCCTCGGCGCAGCCCAGCATGCGCTCATGCTCGTCCACCGAAGTTTCCGGCGTCGTGATCGAGACCAGTTCCACCTTGTTGAACTGATGCTGGCGCAGCATGCCGCGGGTATCGCGCCCCGCCGATCCGGCCTCGGAACGGAAGCATGGCGTCAGCGCCGTCATACGCAGCGGAAGTTCCTCCTCGCCGAGGATGGACTCGCGCACGAGGTTTGTCAGCGGGACCTCAGCCGTGGGGATGAGGGCGAGCCGCCCCTCACCATGAGGGGCGAAGAACAGGTCTTCCTCGAATTTGGGCAGCTGGTTGGTGCCGAACAGGGCCTCGTCGCGCACCAGCAGGGGCGGCTGGACCTCGGTATAGCCATGTTCGGTGGTGTGCAGATCCAGCATGAACTGGCCAAGTGCGCGCTCAAGCCGGGCCACCTGCCCCTTCAGCACCACGAAGCGGCTGCCGGAGAGCTTGGCAGCGGTCTCGAAATCCATGCCTCCGCTCGCAGCAACGCCAATGTCGTAGTGCTCGCGGGGGGCAAAGGAGAATGCCGGCTTTGGGGCGCGCGCCTTGGCGGCCGTCTCGGGCGTACCGTTGCGGCCGAAATACTCGACATTGTCATGTTCGTCGGCGCCGTCGGGCACGTCGTCGAATGCGAGGTTGGGGATCACCGCAAGGGCGTTGCGCAGCTCGAGTTCGACCGCCCGCTCATCGGCCTCGCCCTGCGGGATGAAATCCTTAAGTCGCGCGACTTCGGCCATCAGCTCGGCCGCCCTGGCCTCGTCCTTCTGCGCCTTGGCCTGGCCGATCTGCTTGCTGAGCGCGTTGCGCTTTTCCTGCGCCTCATTGAGCCGGGCGATAATCTCGCGGCGCCGATCGTCGATGGCGAGCAGGTCGGAGGACCGCACGGATACCCCTTTGCGCCGCGAAACGGCTGCGTCGAAGGCTTCGGCGTTGGCTCTGATCCACTTGATATCGAACATCGGTTGTTACGGGCACCGCCCGCCTCTGGTTGGACGCAGGCTTCGAAGAACCCGTGATGCGCCTGCTCGATCACGGGGTAGCGGCCGGCCACCACCCCGCAAGGAGCCGTGGCCGCTATTCGGACGATGAACCGGACAGTTCGTTTTCCTGCGCTGCCAGGGCAGCAGCGCGGCGCTTCTCGATCCAGCGAACCGACAGAATGGCCAGTTCGTAGAGTGCGTACATGGGCAAGGCAAGGCCGATCTGGGAAATCGGATCGGGCGGCGTGATGAAGGCCGCAAAGATCAGGATGCCGACAATGGCGTAGCGGCGCCCCTTCTTGAGCAGGTCGACATGAACCAGATCGATCTGGGCAAGCAGCGTCAGCACCACCGGCAGCTGGAAGCAGATGCCGAATGCCAGAATAAGCGTCATGGCCAGCCCAAGATATTCCGACGTGCTGGTCAGCATGCGGATTTCTTCGGTCTGCATTCCGGCGAAGAAGCGCAGCGCCATCGGCAGGATGATGAAATAGACCATCGCTGCGCCCAGCACGAAGAAGACCGGCGTGGCTATGAGATAGGGCAGGAACGCCTTGCGTTCGTGCTTGTAGAGGCCCGGCGCCACGAACATGTAGATCTGACTGGCGATGACCGGAAAGCCCAGGAAGATCGCGCCAAAGAAGGCGATATTGAGCTGGGTGAAGAAGTATTCCTGCGGCGCCGTGTAGATCAGCTCCAGGTCACCCGGATCCGCAAAGATCGAGCGATAAGGCCCCAGCAGGATGTCGAAGATGGCGCTCGCGAACACAAAGCAACCCATCATCAGCACAACGACGGCAACAACCGAGTAAATCAGCCGCTTGCGCAGTTCGATCAGGTGATCGAGCAACGGAGCTTCGCTGCCGGCGAGTTCGTCGGGCTTTTCGTCCGTCTTGCCCTCAATCTGCTTGACGTCAGCCATCAGGTGTTCCCCGCATCGGCAGGAGCACCAGCCGGTTTCGCCTTCGACGGCGCGCGCTTGCGGGTCGGCTTGGCCGGCTGCGTGTCAGTCACTTCTGGCGTCGTTTCGGCCTTTGGAGCCCGCTTGCGGGCGGGTTTGCCGGCTACGGCAGCCACCTTCGGTTCAGCGGTCTTCTTGGCTGCCGCGGGAGCCTTGGGTTCCGCCTGCGGGACCGCGGGCGCCGCCGTGGCTTTAGCTGGCGCGGACTTGGCCGGGGCCTTGCGCACGGCCGCCTTGACCGGTTCGGGCTTCGCCGCATCCGTCGACAAGGTCGTCTTCGGCGCGACAGGCGGCGGCCCGGCGGGCTTGAAGCCCGATTCGGCGGCGATCTGGTCGGCCGTCTTGGCTGGCGCCATGCCCGCGGCCGCCTTGATTTCGTCGACGACGCTCTCGGCGGCCGGATCGGCTGGTTTGATGACACCGCTGGGCTTGGGACCGCCCGGCGTCATCGTGTTGAACTCCTTGCGGATCTCTTCTGCGGTCTTCTGCAGCGGCGCGGTGATGGAGGTGCGCAGATTGCGAACCTCGTCCAGGCCTGTCGTCTTGTTGATCTCGCGCTGGAACTCGGTGCCCATTCGGCGAATCTGCCCCGCGACCTTGCCGATGCGGTTCATGACCACCGGCAGGTCCTTGGGTCCGATGACGATCAGCGCGACGATGCCGATCACCAGCATCTCAGTCCAGCCCAAGCCGAGCATAGTCCTATTCCTTCACTGCGGCAGGGCCGGCATGGGCGTCCTTAGACGTCCTTCTTCTCGGGCTCTGGCGTCGCCTGTGCGGTCGTCGTGACGCGCTCGACCGGCTTGTCCTCGTCCTTCATGCCCCGCTGGAAGGCTTTGATCCCCGAGGCGACCTCGCCCATCATCCCCGAAATCTTGCCCCGCCCGAACAGCAGGATCACGACGACGGCGACTACGAGAATGCCCCAAATTCCTGGCGCGTGCATTTTGGTCTCCCTAGAATTCTTCAGAACGCGTTACACGCGAAAGATAGGTCAGAAATAGGTTCAAACGCGCACAAACACAAGAACGTGTTCCCTCCAGCGCGGGCGAACGAAGGTGGCGCATCAACAACCGGTTGGGAGATCACGGGTTTTCATCCTCGCGGCCCTCGTCGTTGGGGTCCAGGGGGTCCTCGTCGTCACGCAGCGCCCCGTCGAACGGAAGCGGGATCTGGAGAGTGGACGGCAGGCGGCTCGAGAGCAAACCCGCTCCCTTGAGCTCCTCGAGTCCGGGAAGGTCCGAAAGCGTCTCAAGCCCGAAATGGTCGAGAAAGGCGTCCGTAGTGCCATAGGTCACCGGACGTCCGGGCGTGCGCCTGCGGCCCCGCATCCGCACCCATCCGGCTTCCATCAACAGGTCGATCGTTCCCTTGCCCGTCGCAACGCCTCGAACTTCCTCGATCTCCGCACGGGTTGCGGGCTGGTGGTAGGCGATGATGGCGAGCGTTTCGAGCGCCGCCCGGGATAGCGGCCGGGTCTCATGCTCTTCCCGGCGCAACAGGAAGCCGAGGTCTTCGGCGGTCCGGAAGGCCCACTTGTCGGCGCGCTGCACCAGGTTGACCCCCCTGCCCGCATAGCGTTGCTGCAGAGTGGCCAACAAGTCTGCCACGCGCGCGCCCTCACCCAGATAGGGCGTCATCTGGTTGACGGCCAGGGGCTCGGACGAGGCAAACAGCAAGGCCTCGAGAATGCGCACGTTGCGCTCGGCCACTTCTGATTGTTCCTCGGCGGGAATCACGGCCGGTTCACCTTGCGGCGGCGCATGAGAAGCGGGCCGAAGGTCTCGGTCTGCCTGATGTCGATCTGTCCCTGGCGCACCAGTTCCAGGCTCGAGGCGAAGGTCGAGGCGCGAACTGTCGCCCGCTCTGTTGGACTCGCCAGATACTCGGCCAGGTAGGTATCCATCGGTATCCAGTCGAAACTATCGCCGATCAGGCGCTGCAGAATGTCGCGCGCCTCCTGCAGGGACCAGACGGAGCGCTGAACCGGGGCATAGTCGGTGGTCAGGCCGCGCTCCCGCTGAGCGGAATAGGCCTTCAGCAAATCGTAGAGCGACGCTTCCCAGAGGCTCCGGCGGTCCACTTCGATCGGTTCCGGCATGCCCCTGGCATAGACCTGGTAGCCCAGCCGCGGACGGTTCATCAGCTGGCCGGCTGCGCGGCGCATGGCCTCGAGGCGCTTGAGGCGGAACTGCAGCATGGCAGCGAGCATCTCGCCAGACGGCTCGTCATCATCGGAAGGCGCCTGCGGCACCATGAGGCGGCTTTTGAGATAGGCCAGCCACGCCGCCATGACGAGATAGTCGGCCGCCACCTCGATGCGCTTTTCCCGCACGGTCTCGATGAAGCCGAGATATTGCTCAGCCAATGCCAATACGGAGATCTGCGCCAGGTCGACCTTTTGTCGCCGCGCCAGGTCGAGCAGCAGGTCCAGCGGCCCTTCATAGCCACCGACATCGACATGCATGACGTCCTCGGCGGCCGCAGCCGCCGGGACGTCAAACCAGTTGGTCGGTGATGTCGTCATCAGGTCGGGGTCACGCCAGCAAGTACCGTGCCCCATCCTTGGACGCACGACCGGCGAGCGTCAAGCGCCGCCGGCTGCGCATTACATGGCGACGCAGTCGCCGCCGGCCGCCGTGACGTTGACGCAGATATTGGTCGCTTCGCGCATGGAGTTTGCCGGAACTCGCACGCGGTAGTAGATCCCGCGCGCACCAAGGTCTACGCGCTGCACCTCCATGTTCGCGCCACCAAAGAGAGGCCCGAACCGGGTGATCAGCGAGGAAGCAGCCTGACGGGCCTCCTCCTCGGTACGCAGAGAAGCCAGCTGCGCATAGGCAGCTGCATTGTTGCCGACGGCCGGAACCTCCGTGGCCTGCGCGATCGGATCGTTGGCTGCCGGCGTCGCCACGGGAGCGACGGCCGCCGCCGACGTGTCGATCACCGCGTTGACCGGCGAAGTGGGCGTGACACTCGGATTGGTCGCGGCGGAAACCTGGGGCAGACCGGCAGGCTTCAGCATCGGCACCGGCGCCGTCTTGCCGGCCACCGGATTGCCGGTCGCATCGACGACGGCAACAATAGTGCCGGGCTCAACCGGGGTAACGGCCGGAACCGCAGCAGCAATTTCGGACGGCGTTTCTGCCGCCGCCGGAGCAGCGATATCGGCCTGCACATTGGCGACAAGTTCGGGGCTGGCCGTTTCTGCCCCGGGGACTTCCGGAACGTTGGGGCGATCGACGGGCAAGATGGAACTGCCCGCAACGCCTTCGTCGCCACTCACGATCGTTCCATCGGGACGCACCGTGACAGTACGCACCTTCCGGTTGGCAAGCCCCTCCTCGCTCACTTCAGG
>CAMLOA010000073.1 GCA_946481445.1 uncultured Devosia sp.
CGATGTCGCCGACATAGCCCGCGTCGTCGGAATGCAGATCGATCTGGGTCTGGGCGGCGTGCTGGTTGCCAATCCGATCCCGGAGGCCGACGCGCTCGATCCGGCCGCCATCGAGGCGCGCATTGCCGAAGCGATCCGCGGCGCCGAGGCGGAGGGTGTCTCCCGCAAGGAGCTGACCCCGTTCCTGCTCCGGCGCATGTTCGAGCTGACCGAGGGGAAGTCCCTGGCCGCCAACATCGCGCTGGTGGAGAACAATGCCATGGTGGCCGCCCAGATCGCGGTGGCCCTGGCCGCCCGGATGGGAACCCCCAAGCCGGCCGCCTGGCGCGCATGAGTGGCAAGGTTCTGGTCGTCGGGGACGTGATGACCGATGTCATCGTCGTGCCCGAGGGTCCTCTCGTCAAAGGCTCGGACCGGCGCGCCACGGTGCGAAGCCGGCCCGGCGGGTCCGGCGCCAACCAGGCGGTGTGGCTGGGTGCGGTGGGTGCACCGGTGCTGTTTGCCGCCCGGGTCGGCCATGCCGACAAATCCATGTACGAGGCCTATTTCCGCGGGCTGGGCGTCGTTCCGGTGCTTGCGGGCGATCGCGAGCAGCCTTCCGGCGTGCTGGTGACCATTGTGGACCCCGATGGCGAGCGGAGCTTTCTTACCGACCGGGGCGCCAATCTCGACCTTTGTGCCGACGATCTCCCCGAAAGCCTCCTCGACGGCGTCAGCCTGGTGCTGGTGTCCGGCTACAGCTTCTTCGCCCCGGTTCCACGCGCCGCCGTGCAGGGCCTCGTCGCGGCGGCCAGGGTGCGCGGGATTGCGGTGGCGGTCGATCCGGCGTCGGTCGGGTTCCTGCTGGAGGTCGGCGCGGCCAACTTCATCGGGTGGACGGCCGGCGCCGATTGGCTGTTCGCCAATGAGAGCGAAGCGGAGGCGCTGACCGGGGTCACCGGTCATGCGGCGCAGATGCAGGCCCTGGGTGCGCACTATGGCACCGTGATCATCAAGCGCGGGCGGTTGGGCGCGGCCCTGGGCGGACGTGACGGCGTGCGGGTGGAACTGCCTGCGCCGAGCGTCGCGGTCGTGGACACGACCGGTGCCGGCGACGCCTTTGCCGCCGGGTTCATCGCGGCTCATCTGGCCGGGGCACCCGATCATATCGCCCTGCGACGGGGGATCGAAACCGGCGCCCGCGCCGTTCAGTCCATCGGCGGCCAGCCCGATAGGGCAGGGCCGGTCTTTGTGGAGCCGCTTTCGTGATCCGAACCTGCCTTGTCGTCCTGCCCATGCTCCTGTCCACGCCGGCTCTGGCATCGGAGCAATGCGTCCAGCTGGCGCGTGCCATCTTCACGGCCGACCCTGCCTTTCCCCAGATTGTGGAGGCAAGCGCTCGGGAACTGGCTGAATGGCCTCCTTCCTGTGCCGGGACCCCGCCCACGGGCGAGGGCCGCGTGGTTCAGCTTTGCCGTGCAGAGACGTCAGACCAGCCCATCTATTTCTGGCTCAAGCAGAGCCGCGAGGCGCAGACCCTGGGATATGCCGCCTGTCCGTAGCCGGGCGCAGCGAACCGGTCCATATCTTCCATACTAGCCAAGCTGGGCCTGCGCGGATAAACCTCCAGCGATGCATGGAGGCGCGATGATGAGCACCAAGAAGGTCCGCTGGGGAATCCTGTCCACCGCCAATATCGGCATGGCCAAGGTCACGCCCGCCATTCAGAACTCAGCCCATTCCGAAGTGGTGGCCATTGCCTCGCGCGACCTGGCCAAGGCCCGGGCCGCCGCCGATCAACTGGGCATTGCCAGGGCCTATGGCTCCTATGAAGAGCTGTTTGCCGATCCCGACATCGACGCCATCTACAATCCCCTGCCCAACCACCTGCATGTGCCCATGACGGTGGCGGCCGCCCTGGCCGGCAAGCATGTGCTGTGCGAAAAGCCGATCGCGCTGAACGCCGCCGACGCCCAGGACCTGCGCCGGTGCCCGCCCGATCGCCTGATCCTGGAAGCCTTCATGGTGCGCTTCCACCCGCAGTGGCAGCGGGCCCGCGAGATCATCCGCTCGGGCGAACTGGGCGAAATCCGCGCCATCAATGCTGTCTTCACCTATTTCAACGACGACCCGGCCAATGTCCGCAACCAGGCCGATATCGGCGGCGGCGGCATCATGGACATCGGCTGCTATCCGATCACGGCTGCCCGCTACCTGTTCGAAGGCGAGCCCCGGCGGGTGGTCTCGCTGGTCGAGCGCGATCCTGGTTTCCAGACCGACAGGCTAGCCAGCGTCATTGCCGATTTCGGCGAGGGCAGGCATCTCAATTTCATCTGCTCCACCCAGACGGCCCCGCATCAGCGGGTGCAGGTGCTGGGCAGCAAGGGCAAGCTCGAGATCATCATCCCGTTCAATGCGCCCGCCAACCAGCACACGGCGATCACCGTCGACCTGGGCGGGTCCCTGGATGGCTCGCTCTCCCGGCGGGAAATCCTGCCTGCGGTCGATCAGTACACCGAGCAGGCGGAAGCCTTCGCGCAGGCCGTCCTGGGCGAGAAGCCGCTGCCCTGGGGAATCGATGACGCCATAGCCTCCATGAAGGTGATCGACGCCGTGTTCGCCAGCGAGAAATCCGGCGGCTGGGCCGGCGTCTAGGCCGGAGAGGGCAGCGCCGGACGGATCAGCCGTTCGGCCAGCAGGCGGATGTCGGCACCCAGGTCGGCCCGTCCGATCGCCTTCTGCGCCAGCCCGAAGCCGGCATCGAGCAGCAGGCGGGCCAGCGGCCCGGCATCGGTCACCCCCGCGGCAGAGAGCTCGGCGATCATCCGCTCCATGACGCGCTGGTCGGATCGGCGAAACAGTTCGGCGCCCTGGCGGTGGGCAGCAAACAGTTCGTCGGCATGGGGGGAGTTGCCTATGGCATCGGCAATCACGGCAAATTCGGCGGCCAGCGCCGCCCCGATGCGGGCCTCGACCGGCCCATTTCCGGCCAGTCCTGCCTCGAAAGCGTCGACCTTCTCGGCGAGAAGCTGGCTCAGAATGGCCAGGAAGACGGCGTCCTTGTCGGGGAAGTGGGCATAGAGGGTGGGCTTGGCGACGCCGGCTTCCCGGGCGATGGCCTCCATGGTCGTGGCGCGCAGGCCATGACGCAGGAACAGGCCGCGGGCGGCCGTGAGCACCTTTTCGCGCCTGTCCTGACTGCGTGGGTGAACCGCCAAGCTCAATCCTGCGTAGCTCCTCTTGAACTAATTGAACGATGTTCGTACATATCGTTCAATTCATCGGGAGATCAACCATGTCGAATACGCCCTCCGACCGCGTCCTGCTGACTGGTATATCCGGCTTTCTGGGCGGCCATGTCGCCCTGCAACTGCTCAAGGCTGGCTACACCGTGCGCGGCAGTGTGCGCAACCTCTCCAAGGCTGACAAGGTTCGAGCCACCCTGTCCCGTCATGGCGCGGACACGTCCCGCCTCGAATTCGTGGTGCTTGACCTGATGAGCGATGCCGGCTGGGAAGAGGCGATGGCGGGCGTGCGCTATCTCCAGCATACCGCCTCCCCCTTCGTCATCGACATGCCTGCCGACAAGATGGAACTGATCCGGCCCGCCGTCGAGGGCACCCAACGCGCCCTCGAGGCGGCCCTGGCCGCCGGGGTCGAGCGCATCGTGCTGACCTCGTCGATGGCCGCAATCGCCTATGGCCACGACAAGTCCCGCACGGCGCCCTTCACCGCCCGGGACTGGACCAACCTCGAGGGTCGCGACATCAATGCCTACGTGGAATCCAAGACGCGGGCGGAGCGCCGCGCCTGGGACATCATGCGGGCTGCCGGCCGGGAAAGGGACCTGGTCACCATCAATCCGAGCGCCATTCTGGGGCCGCTGCTGGATGACGATCCGGGCACGTCGGCGGGCATGGTTGCCCGGCTGCTCGATGGCAGTGTGCCGGCCGTGCCGCGCATCCCCTTCGTCATTGTCGACGTGCAGGATATCGCGGCTGCCCATGTCCGCGCCATGACCGATCCGTCCGCCGGCGGCCAGCGCTTTCCGATGGGCGAGCGCAGCATGCTGATGGCGGAGGTCGCCGCCGTGGTGCGCGAGGCCGCACCCCCCGAGCGCGCGGCCCGGGTGCCGCGCCGGAACATGCCGGACTGGGGCGTGCGGCTCTACAGCCTTTTCGACCGCGATGTCCGCGGCATTCTCCACGAGCTGGGCGTGCTCAAGCACCTCGATTCCTCGGCGGCCGAGGCGCTGCTGGGCCGGTCGCTCATCGCCGCCGAGCAGTCGATCGCCGCCACGACGCGTTCGCTGATCGAACAGCGCATCGTGTGAAGCACAGGCATCGGCCAGTGGACATAACCCCCTTGCTCCGGCCGCATTTATTGTCCATATCAGCACCGTCGGAACGGGGCTGTAGCTCAGTTGGGAGAGCGCGTCGTTCGCAATGACGAGGTCAGCGGTTCGATCCCGCTCAGCTCCACCATTCCGGCTTCTCCCCAATCCCGCTAGCTCTTGACCGGCATGCGCTCGGCCGAACGGGCGAAGCCGTCGCTGATGACGGCGCGCATGGCATCGCGGGCGGCGGCCGGGTCGCGGTCGCGGATGGCCTGGGCGATGCGGCCATGCGCGGCGGCGGTTTCGGCCAGCTTGGCCTTGTTTTCCACCGGCGAGCTGATGGTGAAGACGGCCGTGAGCGCCACTTCCACGAGCGCGCTGATCGAGCTCATGAACGGGTTCTTGGCGGCTTCGGCGACCGCGCGATGGAAGGCGAGGTCGGCGCGGGCGAATTCCTCGGCGGTCGTGGCATGGCCCATGGCCTGGGCCAGCTCCATCAGGCCTTCGGCCTCGTCGTCGCTGCGCCGCTCGGCGGCCAGGGCGGCCGATTCGAGCTCGATGCCGATACGCACCTCGGCGACGCTGCGCAGAAAATCCACATCGGGGCCGGTCTCGAAGTGCCAGGCCAAAACGTCGGCATCGAACAGGTTCCAGCGCTTGCGCGGCAGGACACGCGTGCCGATGCGGGCGCGGGCTTCGATCATGCCCTTGGCGGCCAGGGTCTTGAGCGCCTCGCGCAGCACGGTACGCGACACCGAGAAGCGGGCCAGCAGATCAGTATCGGATGGCAGGATGCTGCCTTCGGGATAGTGGCCCCCGACAATGGCAACGCCCAACTGCCCGAGCACCAGCGAATGCAGGTTGCGCATGGGCACGCGGCCCGAAATGGCAGCAATCAGTTCGCTTCGGCTCGAATCGGGCGGCTCGCGCACTACCATTGGCTATCCCCTATCACGCGAACTAAGCACGCGTCCAAAAGTATGACAATACCGCGCGGCGGCTGCGTGCCTGCCGGTGCTGGACAGCGGCGCCATGTTTGACGAGGGTAGCGGCCAAAAGGATTCGCCGACATGTCCACTCCCCTCGATGCCGTTCTTGCCCAGGTTGATGCAGGGCTCGATGCCAGCCTTGGCCGGCTCTATGAACTTTTGCGCATCAAGTCCATCTCCACCGACCCCGCCTATGCCCAGGACTGTCGCAAGGCGGCGGACTGGATCGTGGGCGAACTGGCCGGTCTGGGGTTTGACGCGGCGGCGCGGGAAACCCCCGGCCATCCGGTCGTGGTGGCCCACGGGCCGGCGCAGGCGGGGGCCCATGTGCTGTTCTACGCCCATTACGATGTGCAGCCGGTCGACCCGCTCGAGCTCTGGGACAGCGATCCGTTCGAGCCGGTGCTCAAGACCGATGCCCATGGCCGCAAGATCATCGTGGCGCGGGGTGCCTCGGACGACAAGGGGCAGATGCTGACCTTCATCGAGGCCTGCCGCGCCTGGAAGGGGGCGACCGGCGCATTGCCCGTGCGGGTGTCGCTCATGCTGGAGGGCGAGGAGGAGAGCGGCGGCAAGAACCTGCCGCCCTTCATGGAGGCCAATCGCGACGAGCTCGCCGCCGCCGACATTGCCCTGGTGTGCGATACCGACATGTGGGACCGGCAGACGCCGTCCATCACCACCATGCTGCGTGGCCTCGTCGCCGAGGAGATCACCATTACCTGCGCCAGCAAGGACCTGCATTCGGGCATGTTCGGCAATGCGGCGCGCAATCCCAACCAGGTGCTGGCCGAGGTCATTGCCAGCCTGCGGGCGCCGGACGGATCGGTGACGCTGCCGGGATTCTACGACGATGTCGCCGAGATCAGTCCCGAATTGAAGGCGCAATGGGCCGGACTGGGCTTCGACGACACGACCTTCCTCGGCGAGGTCGGCCTGTCGATCCCGGCCGGCGAGGCCGGGCGTTCGGTGCTCGAAATGCTGTGGGCGCGGCCGACCTGCGAGATCAACGGCATGAGCGGGGGCTATACCGGGGACGGGTTCAAGACCGTCATCCCGGCCAAGGCCAGCGCCAAGATCTCCTTCCGGCTGGTTTCGGGCATGCAGCCGGAAAAGATCCGGGCCGCCTTCCGCAAGCATGTCCAGGACCGCATTCCCGCCGACTGCTCGGTCAGCTTCACCAGCCATGGCGGTTCGCCGGCGATCACGGTTCCCAGCGATGGCATCCATCTCCGCCAGGCGCTGGCAGGGCTCTCGGGAGAGTGGGACAAGCCGGCCGTGATCACCGGTTCGGGCGGTTCCATTCCGGTCGCGGGCGATTTCAAGCGCATCCTGGGGCTCGACACGCTGCTGATCGGCTTCGCCCATGTGGACGACCAGATCCATTCGCCCAACGAGAAGTACGACCTCGACAGCTTCCATCGCGGCATCCGCAGCTGGGTGCGGGTGCTGGCGGCGCTGGCGGGCTGAGCGGCGGACCGGCCCGGGTTGGCTAGAGGAAGACCAGGGCCAGGATGGCGATGACGGCCGGCACCGTCTGGATGAACAGGATGCGCCGGCTGGACGTGGCGGCGCCGTAAATGCCGACCACGGCAATGCAGGCCAGGAAGAACAGGGCGATCTGCCAGGCAAATTCAGGCATGGGGTGGACCAGGCTCCAGGCGAGGCCCGCGGCCAGGAAGCCATTGTAGAGGCCCTGGTTGGCGGCCAGCACCTTGGTCTGGCGGGCGAAATCCTCGCTGAGGCCGAAGGCCTTGCGCCCGCGCGGCGTGGTCCACAGAAACATTTCAAGCACGAGAATATAGACGTGCAGCAGGGCGATGGCCCCGACAAGGATGGCGGCCACGAGGTTCATTTGGTCTTTCCTGATCTTGGGCCCTGTCCCTGGCGGGCCTCCCATTGCGCCTGGATGGCCTGGTAATCCGCATAGGCCTGGTCCTGGTCCGGCAGGGCTTCGCGGCCGCCACCCAGGTCCACCAGCTGCTGCAGCAGGGGCTCCACCCTGGGTCCCTGGGCGGCACAGGTGTCCGATCGGTCCAGCGCTTCGAAGGCCGGGTCATAATAGAGGTCGTCATAGTCCTCGACGCTGAGGCCGAGCTGGCCATAGGCGATCATGTCGGCCGAATCGACCAGCAGCGACCATTCGGCGTCGGTGACGCCGAACCCGGTGCAGTTGGACGAGACGACGTTGGCGAGCACAAGGTCGGTGAGCAGGGCCTCTGCCGCGTCGCCGCGATAGGCGGAGAGGTCGGGCAATCGCACATAGATCTTGCCATCGGCCAGGGCCGGTGCGGTGCCGGCCAGGCAAAAGGTGGCCAGAATGAGCAGGCGCTTCATGACGATCTCCTCCTTGCCGGCTAGTTGGCACACCCAGACGCCGCCCGGCAAGAACCGGTCGGTGGAATGGACGGACCCCGAGACGGCTTTCGCCCCGAAAGTAAAAAATAGTGAGACG
>CAMLOA010000074.1 GCA_946481445.1 uncultured Devosia sp.
GCTGGGTGGTGCAGATCGGCGCCGGCCCGTCGGAAGACAGCGCCCGCGCCATGCTTTCGGATGCGGCCGGCAAGGTCGGCACGCTGGGTGACTTCCGCTCCTATGTCGAGCGTTTCGAAAAGGATGGCCAGGTGTTCTTCCGTGCCCGCTTCGTCGGCTTCGGCGGACGCGACGACGCCACGGCCATGTGCAACCAGCTCAAGCAGCAGAACATGAGCTGCCTGGCCATGCAGAGCTAGCAGAGACAACGAGCCGGCGGCAGCGACTGCCGGCCAAACGGGGAAGCAAATTGGTGCCTGTGTCTGGAGTAGCCCAATGAGCGAACGTACTGCCCTAACGGAGCTGGCCAATTTCATCGGCCGTTCTCCCCTTGCCTCGGCCGACATGACCGCACGCAATCGCGCGCTGTCCGGGATGACGGCGCGCATGCTGCCCAGGAAGCGCTCGGTGGGCGACCTGCTGGGCGTGGTGCTGGCGCTGTCGGCGCGGACCCGGCGCATGGTGCAGGAACCGGTGACCATCGACATCGACGTGTTTTCGCCCGGCGGCAAGCGCGCGCTGCGCATGAGCTTTGGCGACCGCGGCTGAGGATGCTCCCCGGCAGGACCCTGTGCTAGCCTGCCGGCCTGCGAGGAGCCTCCAATGCTGAAGCATATCCCATTGTGCCTGTTGGCGCTGGCGCCGGTTCCGGCATCTGCCGCGTGCGATCCGTGGAATGACATGCGGGCGCCCGATTTCGCGCCGCGGGCGGCCACGGTCGCACCCACCAACATGATGATCGTCCTCGATGGCGGGCCGCCGCTCTCGCCCGGCGAAAGGGTATTGGTGACATCGGGCCTCAACGAGGCCATGGCCTGCGTGGTGCGGGTGGGCCCGGCTCCCGCTTTCGCGCCCGCATACGGACAGGTCGTCACCAGCCTGCTGCAGGCCGACGAGGACCCCGGCACGGAATGGAACCGGCCCTGGCAGGCCGGCATCGAACAGTTCATCACCCTCGAGGGCGGCGGGGATGGCTTCCATATCGCCTCGGGCGATGCCACCTGGGGGATGTCGGACCCGCAGCGTGTCGAAAGCGGCGGGATCAACATCGGCAGCTTCGTCGCGACCATCAAACCCAAGGGCAACAGGGCGAGTTTCTCGGTCGACTATGACGAGAACACTCTGCCCTACGATCCGGACGGCGATTTCTGCTCGGCTCGCCTGTGGCTGGCCGGCGAGTTCCTCGCCGTGCTCGACAACTACCGCTGTGGCGGCATGAACGTGACGTTCACCGGCTTCTACTCGGGGCTGCCCGGGCCCGATTAGGCTTCGGTCGGCAGCATGTGGACGAACTGGGCGACCGGATCGACCGGCGCGGCGCGCAGAGCCTGGCGGGCCACGGCCCGTTCACTGATGGGCAGATGGAGCGCATTTACCAGGCTGCGGTATTCCTGCCGCGCGCTCATGTGGGACATCGAGGGAACACCGCCCAGCTGTTCCTCGTCCAGCGGATCAAAGACCGTGAGACCGGAGGAAAACAGCGAGCGGAAGATGACGCGCTCGGCTATGCCATCGGCCACCCGGCAGCCCAGCCGCTGCGACACGCGCTCGAGCATGGTCTGGACCTGGCGCATGTTGCGCGAGGAGAGCATCGAGATGCGGTTGCGCACCAGCACCCAGTCGATGCTCCGGCCATCTATGGCCAGACGCTCGGAGCGGGCGCGCTGCACCAGCCTTGCATAATGGCTCATTTCACGCGGGTCGCCCGTAACCGGATCGAACTGGGCTATCACGTTCAGGTCGATGATGCTGTCATTGACCGGCGTGATCAGCGTGTCGGCGAGGGAATGCGCGACGCGGGTCAGGTTGGTGTCGAAGCCGGGTGTGTCGACGATGAGAAAATCGGTGCGCTGCTCGACCTCGGACACCGCCTCGCGGAACAGATCGAACTCGATGCGGTGGTTCTCGCTGATCGAGTCGCCCCGTGCCAGCGGCAGGTGGTAATGAGTCGGATGGGGGATGGACAGCCCGCGCCGGCGCGACCATTCGAGGCGGTTGCGCACATAATGGGTCAGCGTCTGCTGGCGGCTGTCGACATCGATCGAGGCGACGCGGAAGCCCTGATAGAGCAGGTAGACGGCCAAATGAAAGGACGTGGTCGACTTGCCCGACCCACCCTTTTCGTTGCCGACAACGATGACGTGAACGCCCTGCCCGGCCATCGGGAACTCCTGAATGCCCCGATTTTCCGGCTTCGGCCCGTCACACGCAAGGGGCCAGGAGGATTAGATGTCGGTTAGCCTTAATGGCGGCGCTCAGGCGGAGAGGCGCATCGGCTCGGCGGGGCGCAGGGGCAGATTGAGGGCCGCCACCAGGTTCCGGTATTCCTGGCGGGCGCTGACATGGGACAGCGTGGCCGTATCGTTGCCGGTTTCGTCATCGAGAGGATCGAAGACGGTCGTGCCCAGGGGAAACAGGGAGCGGAAGATGACGCGCTCGGCAATGCCGTCGGCGACGCGGCAGCCGAAGCGGCCGGCAATGCCTTCGAGCATGGTGTGGACCTGACGCGAATTGCGCGACGCCAGCATGGAAATGCGGTTGCGCACCAGCACCCAGTCGATGGCCGATCCGTCCATGGCCAGCCGCTCGGAACGGGCGCGCTGTACCAGGCGCGCATAATGGCTGGTCTCGATGGGCAGGCCGGTTTCCGGATCGACGCGGGCCAGCACGTTGAGATCGATGAGGCTGTCGTTGACCGGCGTCACCAGGGTGTCGGCCATGGAATGGGCCAGCCGCGTCATGTTGGTGTCGAAGCCGGGGGTGTCGATGACCAGGAAATCGACGCTGTCTTCCACTTCGCCGACGGCGCGGCGGAACACGTCGAATTCGGCCTTCTGATTCTCCCGGACCGAGTCGCCCCAGGCAGACGGCAGATGGTAGTGCTTGGGGGTGGGCAGGCTGAGGCCGGCTTCCTGCGCATAGGCGCGGCGATTGCGCACGTAATGGGTGAAGGTCTGCTGGCGGCTGTCGACATCGATGGTCGCCACGCGATGACCGGCATACATGAGCTGGATAGCGAGGTGGAATGCGGTCGTGGACTTGCCCGACCCGCCCTTTTCATTGCCCACCACAATGACATGCGCACCGCCACGCGCCATCGCCGCCCCCAAATCAGTGTTTGCACCACTGGCATCCAACAAGGGCCAGTATGGTTAACGGGCAGTTAATGCGAGCCGATGTGGCGCAGCAAACGATCCCGGGCCTCGTTGATCTTGGAGGCAAGGTAGCTGGAACCGCCATGATCGGGATGAACCGCTTTCATCAGGTCGCGATGGGCCGCGCGGATGTCATCTGCGGTGGCGCCGGGCGCGAGCCCCAGCACGGCATAGGCCTCGGCAATGGGGTCGCCGGCAGCCGAGCCATCGTCGCCCGGCGCATCCTGATGGGAAGTCTCCTCGAAATACTCGCGCCAGCCGGCGCGATTTGCATCGAGCCAGCTCTCGAGCAGGCTGACACTGTCGGGGTCCCACGCGATCTCCTCGATGAGGGCACGCGTTTCGGCCTCACCCAGCCCGATCAGGTCGGCGCCGGCGAACCGGCCCGCCAGCACCCTGCCCTCGACCGCGCCGGTATCGTGATCGAGCGTCATGTCGAAGTAGCGGCTGCGGATGCGCGAGGTGTTGTGGCTTTCCCCGGCGATGCGGTCGAGCGACCACGGCCCCAGTCGCCCGAACCGCAGCACCTGCAACGCTGCCGCTCCGGTGAAGACGGCCAGGTCGAGGCGGCGGAATATGGCCAGGGCCAGCGTGACCAGCCCCAGCGCCCCACCCAGCCCCCAGCGCAGGCCCTGCCGCACGAGCGAGGGATCGGCCTGGCGCATGTATTGATAGGCGGCCAATACGGCCAGCAGGGCGGCTCCGCCAATGAGCAGATAGGTCATGGTCCGATCTGGGCCAGCAATGCCCTGGCCTGGCCGCTGCCTTGGAGGCGCAGCAGGTCGCGCCCGCCGCTGGCATAGGCCGCCACGGCCTTGAGCAGCGCCGCCAGTTCCTGGGGCGCAGACGCATCAAAGCGGGCGTAGGCCCCCTTGGTGAGGCGGGCAAATTCGCGGAAGGCGGCCTCGACCGTGCGATCCTGGCCCTCCTGAAACAGGAAGAGCGGGCAACCAAGCAGGCCCAGTTGGCCCGCCTTCTGCGCCAGGTCGTCCACATTTTCCTCGATGGCGTCGCCGACGAAGACCACGGCGTTGACGCGGCGCCGCGCATGCTCGGCGCGGGCATGGGAAAAGACCTTGCCGATCTGGGTATTGCCGCCGCGGCAATCGATGCCGGTCATCAGGCGGGCCAGCGCGTTGGCGTCGATAACCCATTTGGAGGCGCGGCACTCCCCGAAGCCGCGGAAATAAAGCAGTTGCACCTGCAAGGCGCTGTCGCGGGGGATGGCCTTGAACATTTCCGCCTGCAGGGAGCAGGCGAGATCCCAGGTCGGCTGGCGGCTCATGGTGGCGTCCAGGGCGAACAGCAGACGGCCGTCCTGCCCCGCATTGGGGCGCCCCAGCGCGCCCACCTTGCGCACGAAGGCGGCAACATCACTGCTGACCTGCCCCTGCGCGGGCATGCCTGCCTTGGGCCGAACGGTGGGGTCCTTGTCTGCCATAAGCAGAATATGAGGTGCCACCCCGCCAGCGGCAAGCCCGGACACGGCCCTGCGCGCAGACGTGATGGCTAGATGAGGCCCAGCCTGGCCAGATCGGCCGCCAGAGCCAGGGACTCGGCATTCTCGTTCGCCCCCAGGTCGGGAGGGGCATCCTCGGGCCGCAGGTAGCGCCAGCCCTGGAACGGGCGCTTGGGATAGGGCACGGTGCGGACCATGTCGCGGGACATGATGATATCGCAATAGTCCTTGCCCTCGGCGTCGGTGTAGCGGGCCAGCCGCAGGATGGGCTGGCGGCAGACGATGGCGCCGGCAATGACCCAGTAGAGGCAGGCCTGCCCTTCCATCTCGCCGGCGCGCTTGGGCATCATGCGGGTGCGGTGCACATGCACCTGCTCGCCATAGTCGGCACCCCACCAATGGGCGCGTTCGTCGCGGTAGCTTTCGAGCTCTTCGAAGCTGGCCACGCCCACGCAGAGCTTAACCATGTGGATCATGCCAGCGTTCCCGGCGGCACGCGGCCCTGGATGACGTCGATCTCATCCTCATCGACGATCCATGGCTCCTTGAGGGCCAGGGTCAGCCAATCCTGGAAGGCGGGCAGGCTGTAGATGGCCTCCACATAGGCCGCCAGGGTGTCGGACACGGGCAGGGCATAGGTGCGGATGCGCGTCGCCACGGGGGCAAACATGGCATCGGCGGCGCTGAAGGCGCCGAACAGGTAGGGGCCGCCCGAGCGCGCCAGGTGGCCGCCCAGCAGCGTCTCGAGCCGGTGGAGTTCGGTGGCGACGGCGTCGACCGCGACCTTGCCGGGGTGCGAGGCGCGCAGATTCATCGGCGCATGGTTGCGCAGGGCGGCAAACCCGGCATGCATCTCCGCCGCGGCGGCGCGCGCCAGCGCCCTCTCGGTCCGATTCTGCGGCCAGACCGCCTTGTCCGGATTGCATTCCGCCAGATACTCGATGATGGCGATCGTTTCGGGGACGGCCAGGTCGCCATCGAGCAGCACCGGCACCCTGGCGGTGGGCGAGCGGGCCGCAAGATTGTCCCGCCAGCCTTCGCCGCACAGCAGCAGGACTTCATCTTCAAACGGGATTTCGAAGTGGCGCAGCACCAGCCAGGGGCGCAGCGACCAGGAAGAATAATTGCGATTGCCGATCAGGAGCTTCATGGGGAGCGCTTCCGCAATGAGGAAGGGCGCCCTAGTGGCCCGGGCGCCCTTCCGAATTGGTTCTTAGTGAATAACCTAGCGCCCTTCTAGACGCCAGCAACTACGGAGAAAACCAGTCCCATCGACAGCAGGCAGACCAAAGTCCAGCTCGCTGCGCGCCACATCGTTGTGGCCTTCGGTTGACTTCGCATAGATCGCTCCTTGTCAGCCGTTCACCCCGGGGCTTATGAGCGTGTTTCCCGCCTGCAGCACCCGGTCATAAAGCGTTAACCGCGTCACAAATGCTTTGCAAGCTGCGAAGTTGCCACACTCCACAGGACCGTGAACCGCAAGGGTTAAGGCCAAAATACGCGGAAAGCTCAGATTTTAACGGCTTTGGGGCCGCTCGCCCGAACCGGCGAGGCGCGAGAAAACCGAGGGCTCACGGCGCTGGTGCCAACCCTGCAGGATGTGCTCCACAATGTCCTGGGGCGCGGCGACCGACGTATCCACCTCAAAGTCATATTCCAGCCCGCGGTGGATGCGGGCGAAATCCTGTGCGGCCATGCCGGTGGGGCGATCGCCGCGGGCCGTCTCCCTGCGGATGAGTTCGTCGAGCGGGCAATGCACGCCCACGAAGAACACATCGAACGGGGCCAGCATTGCCGCCAGACCGGCCAGCCAATCGGGAGATTCGAGGATATGTTCCAGGATCAGGTTGTTGCCCGCGCCGGCATAGGCCACCAGCGACCGGTGGAAGCCATCGAAGAACGCCGCGCGATCCGCCCTCCAATCGAACTCCCCGGAGCGGTAGCGCGCCATCGGCACGACACCACCATCGCGCAGGTGGTCGATCGACACGTGCCAGAAAGCCGGGCTGATCCTCGCCTGAAGGCTGCGGGCGAGCGTTGACTTGCCGCTGCTCGATGCCCCGTGCAGGAAGATGATCACTCCGGAAGGCACGTCAGAACAGCCCGAACCAGAGGCCGGCAATCCCCAGGAAGGCGAAGAAGCCGACGACATCGGTAATGGTGGTGACAAAGACCGCCGAGGCGATGGCCGGATCGGCCTTGAACCGATCGAGCGCCAGCGGGATCAGGATGCCCGCGCTTCCGGCCACGATCAGGTTGATGACCATGGCCAAGGCGATGACCATCCCCAACTGCAGGTCGCTGAAGCGCAGCCAAGTCACCAGGCCGATCAGGATGGCGAAGATGACGCCGTTGGCGAAGCCGACAATCATCTCGCGGGTGATGAGGCGGCGCAGGCGCGGGCCTTCCAGCTCGCGCATGGCGAGGGCGCGAACGGTGACCGTCATGGTCTGCGCCCCGGCATTGCCGCCCATGGACGCCACGATGGGCATGAGTACGGCCAGCGCCACCATCTGGTCGATGGTCGCGCCGAACAGGCCGATGACATAGGAGACCGCGACCGCCGTCACCAGGTTGACGAAGAGCCAGGGCACGCGGCTGCGGACGGTGTCGATGGTGGAGTCCGAGACGTCCTCGTCGCCCACGCCGGCGAGGAGCTTGATGTCTTCCTCGGCCTCTTCCTGAATGACGTCCACGATGTCGTCGATGGTCAGCACGCCGACAAGGCGACGGCTTTCGTCGACCACGCCGACCTCGACCAGGTCGTAGCGCTCGAAATCGCGCGCCGCTTCCTCCTGGTCCTCGTTGGCGTCGACGAGGACGAAATTGGTGTTCATCAGGCTTTCGATGGCCGTGGCACGCTGGGCGCGCAGGAACTTGTCCAGCGCAATGGTGCCCAGCACCTGGTAGGAGGCATCGACCACGTAGATCTGGAAGAACTCGTCCGGCAGGTCCGGCTCGCGGCGCAGATAGTCGATGGTCTGCCCCACCGTCCAGAAGGGCGGAATGGCGATGAAATCGGTCTGCATCCGCCGGCCGGCGGA
>CAMLOA010000075.1 GCA_946481445.1 uncultured Devosia sp.
AGGCCCGCTTGTGCCCGGCCACCGACGACGCCATGCAGAGCCGCGAATTGGTGTCGATATTGGCGCTGCCGACGAAGCCCTTCATCAGCTTGTTGGCGACATAGTAGTCTTCGGTCAGCAACTGACCCGACCCGTAGATGGCGACCGAATCGGGGCCGTGCTCGGCAATGGCCTGCCGGAAGCGGTTCGCGACGAGGTCCAGCGCGGCGTCCCAGGTGGTCCGCACCCCGCCGACCTCCGGATAGAGCAATCGTCCTTCAAGCGACAGAGTTTCGCCCAGCGCGGAACCCTTCGAGCACAACCGCCCGAAATTGGCGGGGTGCTCGGGGTCCCCGGCGATCGCGACACTCCCGTCCAGCTGGGGGGTGGCCAGCACGCCGCAGCCGACCCCGCAATAGGGGCAGGTGGTGCGTACGGTCGGTGAGGTGGACAGACTGGTCATGCGGCGCGCTTAAGGTTTGCTGGGGGAAGGCCGTTGCAGTTGCCGTTAGCCGGCGAGGCTGCAACGGCCCCCATAGGGTCCAGCGGGGTGCCCCCCGCATAGGCCTTGCCGAAGATGAGCAGGTCTCGCGCGTCGGTCGTGTCGGTTCGGTCACGCAGCAGGTCGAAGAACCAGGGACCGTCGCCGGTCTCGCCGTAAAGTACGGTGCCGATGATGCGATCGTCCTTGAGGATCAGGCGCTTGTAGACGCCCGCCTCCTCGTCGCGCAGCACGATCTCCTCGCGATCGGGACGCGCCTCGAAATCGCCGGCCGAGTAGACGGCGATGCCGGTGACCTTGAGCTGAGTGGCTGTTTCCACCGGCTCGAAGGCGGCCTCCTTGCCGGCCAGCGTCCGCGCCAGCACCTTGGCCATGTCGTAAAGCGGAGCGACCAGGCCGTAGCAGACCGCTTCATGCTCGACGCATTCGCCCAGGGCAAAGATGTGCGGATCGGACGTTCGCATCTGGTCATCGACCACGATGCCGCGCTCGACATGGATGCCGGCCGCCGTGGCAATGCGTGTCTCGGGCCGGATGCCTACGGCCATGACCACGATATCGGCCGGATGGATAACGCCGTCGTCCAGCACAACGGCCTCCGCCTTGCCATCGCCGATGATCGCCTTGGTCTGCGCGTCACAGTGGACGGCAATGCCGCGTGCCGCCAGCGCCCGTTCCAGGAGCTTGCCGGCCGAGACATCGAGCTGGCGGTTCATCAGGTGGTCGGCCGCGTGCAGCACGGCGACTTCCATCCCGCGCAGGCGCAGCGCGGCGGCGGCCTCAAGGCCCAGCAGACCGCCGCCAATGACCACGGCGCGGGCGCCGGGGACGGCCGCGGCGGCGACCATGGTGTTGACGTCGTCGAGATCGCGAAAGGTGACGACGCCCGGCAGGTCCTTGCCGGCTACCGGCAGGATGAACGGCGCCGAACCGGTGGCGATGACCAGCTTGTCATAGGGTGTTTCACCGGCCCGCGACACGACGACCTTTCGGCGCCGGTCGATGGCCATCACATGCTCCCCGAAGCGCGTGGCAATGCCGTTGCGGGCGTACCAGGCTGCATCGTGGGTGACGATCTGGTCGTAGGTCTTCTCGCCGGCCAGGACCGGCGACAGCATCAGCCGGTTATAGTTGCCGCGCGGTTCGGCGCCGAACAGGGTGATGTCATAAGCACCGGGCGCCTCCTCGATGAGGTGCTCGAGCAGGCGGCCGGAAGCCATGCCGGCGCCGATCACGACGAGATGTTGCCGGGGTTGTGTCATGCGGGCTGGGCCACGGGCTGGCGGTCAATCTGGCGAATGGCCGAATGCATCCAGAGCAGGCAGGCCACCACCAGCACGAAGATGGCAGCAAAGCAGCTCGACCAGATGCCGGTGACGTCGTTGAGCACGCCGAACAGCAAAGGCAGGATGAAACCGCCCAGCCCGCCGATCATGCCGACCAGGCCACCGACAGCGCCGACATTATGCGGATAGTAGACCGGAATGTGCTTGTAGACCGCGGCCTTGCCCAGGCTCATGAAGAAGCCCAGCACGAAGACCAGGGCGATGAAGGCCCAGGGGCTGATCTCGAAATGGAAGGAGACCGGGCCATTGACGCCCTGCACCACATAGTCGGCTGTGGGCAAGGCCAGGATTGCCGTGGCCAGGAGTGACACGCCGAACGTCCAGTACAGGACCGAGCGGGCACCGATCTTGTCGGAAAGCGTACCGCCATAGGCGCGGAAGATGCTGGCCGGCACCGAGTAGAATGCGGCGACCATGCCGGCTGTGGCGATGTCGAATCCATAGACCCCGATGAGGTAGCGCGGCAGCCACAGGGTCAGGGCCACGAAAGCGCCGAAAGCGAAGAAGTAGTAGAGCGCGAAGCGCCACACCTGAACATTGCGCAGCGGGGCGAACTCGGAGAGGAAGCTCTTGGGCTGATAGCCCTCTTTCCGGCGCTGCACGATGACGGGGTCATCCTCGGTGGTGAACCAGAACACGACCGCCATGACGGCGAGGACGCCCGCCCAGATCAGGGCCACCGACTGCCAGCCCCAGGCCAGCATGATGAAGGGAGCGAGGAACTTCGTGACAGCAGCCCCGACATTGCCGACGCCGAAAATGCCCAGGGCCGTGCCCTGCTTGCCCGCTGGATAGAAGCGGGACACATAGGCGACACCCACGGCAAACGAACCGCCGGCCAGCCCGACACCCAGGGCGGCCAGCAGGAACTGCTCATAGGTCTGCGCGAAGCTGAGCAGGAAGGTGGCCAGCGCCGCCGCCAGCATGGTGATGACATAGACGATGCGGCCGCCCATGCGGTCGGTCAGGATGCCCAGCAATACCCGGACCAGTGAGCCGGTGAGCACCGGCGTGCCGATCAGCAGGCCGAACTGGGTTTCACTCAGGCCAAGCTGCTGCTTGAGCGAGACGCCGATGATCGAGAAGATCGTCCAGACGGCGAAACACACAGTGAAGGCCACGGTGGACAGCGCCAGCGCTCGTGTCGATTGGGCGGGGTTAGAAGACGTAGCCTGGTTCATTGCACCTGTTTCCACGAAACAAAAAGCCGCCGACTGTGACTGCGCTCTGGATCCATCCAGTCGCTCGTCCGTCGGCGGCTTTGCCTGCTTTGGCGCCCATCTTTGGACGCCGGATCAATTGGCAACTCGGGAGGAGCGCCGTTGCCCAAAGCAATGCAGGTTGCGTGCCAACCTGACCATGGCGCAGAATGTTGTTTCTTTTCAGGGTTTTGGGTAGGTGTATATGCCAGGGGCGTGGCGCACTGGCCGATGGCCCGGGCTCAAATCTCAGCCAACTTGCCTATTCTGTAGCCACAGGCAGGCGGCGCTCAAAAATGGATCAGGCTTGTGCCTGGCTGGCGATGTAGCTGTCGAGCCTGTCCGGATCGAACACCGATCCGTCGAAGAAAAGGTCGGGTCCCAGGATCAATGACGAAGGCCCCGCCGGGAAGAGTCCCGGCTGTCTGCGTTCGCCATCAGTCTTGTAGTCGGCATCAGGTGCCGCAGCCCCGAGGGGGGCGAGGGCCGCGCGATAGAGATCCGGACGGAACGTGCCCGCCGCGACCGTCGCGTTGCCGGCGCTTTGGGACACTTCGCCCCAGCGCACCATTTGCGAGTAGTACCAGAGAGCGTGGCTCTTCCAGGGGAAATTGGCGGCGCTCGCATGGGGAATGAAGTAGTCGGGTACGTGGCGCACCCTGCCGCCGCCTGCATCGAGCATGCCGGTGAGCGCGCGCTCAACGATGCCACGCGGATGGTTGAGATAGGCGGCACCGGCCATGATACCGGCGGCCTCTTCCAGATTGGCCGGGTCCGAGCACCAGATTCCCGCCCGGTAGATTGCCCGGATGACTCCAGCCACCAGATCCGGATGGGCCTCGGCCCAGGCCGTTCGCATGCCGATGACCTTGTCGGGGCTCGATTGCCAGATGGAGGCCTTGACGGTGGCGATATGGGCGCCCTGTGTCGCTACCCCCACGCTGTTCCACGGCTCGCCCACGCAATAGCCATCAATGCCGCCCGAACCCAGTGCTTCGGGAAGCAGGGGCGGCGGCAGGACGACGATCTCTGTATCGACATCGGGACGAATGCCGCTGGCGGCCAGCCAGTAGCGCAACTCGTAATTGTGCGAAGACGTCTGGTGGACGACGCCGAAACGGAGCTTGCGCGGCGATGATGCCACGACCTGCCGCAACGCAGCCCCGGCCGGACCGGCAGCCAGGTCGCCCGGGGCCCCGTGATCGGCCATGGCCTGCCAGAGATCCTTGCTGACGGTGATCGCGTTGTTCCCCAGACCCAGCACAACCGGCGTGATCATCGGCGTGGCCAGGGGTGTCAGGCCCAGGCTGGCCGCAATCGGCATTGGCGCCAGCATCTGCGCGATGTCGAAATGCCCCACCGCGGCGCGATCGCGGATATTGGCCCAGCTTGTCTCGCGCACCAGGCGAAGCTCCAGGCCCTCGTCTTCCGCAAAGCCTTTCTCGCGCGCCAGTGCCAGGAGCACGCTGTCAAGCAAGGGCAGAAAACCGGCAGTAAGCAGGGTGGTGGGCATGGGCTTTCCTAGGGGCCGAGCAGGTTGGCTGCAGTCACGAGACTCTGGGCGATATCGACGATCCGGCGGTTCTGGTTCATGGCGGTGGAGCGCAGCAGTGCATAGGCATCTGCCTCGCTGAGGCCGCGGGTTCGCATCAGGATACCCTTGGCCTGCTCTATGATCTTGCGGTCCTCCAGCTCGCTGCGCGCCTGCTCCAGTTCGCGCGTCAGGCGCGAAAAGGCGTTGAAGCGGGAGATGGCCATATCCAGGATAGGCTTAACCCGCTCCTTCTTGAGGCCGTCGACTACATAAGCGGAGACGCCAGCTTCAACGGCCTTCTCGATCATTGCCCCGTCGGACCGGTCGACGAACATGGCGATGGGGCGCTGGATGGCACGCGACAGCGAGAAGAAATGCTCAAGCGTGTCGCGCTTGGGGTTCTCCAGATCGATCACGATGACGTCCGGCGCGGTGGCCTGGATTGTGCGTGCGACCTCGTTGACGTCGTGGATGACGGCAACGCGCGTATGCCCGGCTTCCCGCAATCCGTCCTCGATGATGGAGGCACGGATGCGGTTCTCGTCGATGATCAGGATGGAGAGGTCAGGGCTGCGCATCGGCGGCAGTTATGCCGCCGCATAGAAAAAGCGCAAGGCCCGACGATGCACAAAACGTATGCAGTATTGCCGGAGCGCGGGTTTACTGCCGGGCGGACATCTCGGTGCGCCAGCTATATTGGGGCGAGTAACCCAGCATGCGCTTTGCCTTTTCGATCGAGAGCAGCGTGCTGTTGGTGGCGATGTTGCCCTGCTGCGGAACGCTGGGGAAAACTTCCGCGAGGAGGGAAATGTTGGACCGTGTCATGACCGTGTCGGCATTGGCGATGATGAAGGCCTCAAAGCTGGATCGCACGCCGCACCGCCTGAGCGCCGTCGCGCGCATCGATGTAGGACCACAGGTTCCACTTGCGGCTGCGGGGATCGGCATCGAACTTGGGGAACGCGGCATAGTCTTCCGGATTCATCACGTTGGAGAAACGCAGTCCGACGATGCGGAGGGAGGGATCCCAACGGCAGAACTGGGCCGCTATGGTTTCATCCACGAGCTTGCCCAGCGCGTAGGCGGTTTCCGGGCGAGGATAGTATTCCTCGTCGACAGGCGCGTATGGAGGAGGCGTGTCGAAGGGCAGGCCAAGCACGGTCTCGCTCGACGCGAAGACCACATTCTTGATGCCGGCCAGCCGGCAGGCCTCGAACACATTGTATGTGGAGGGGACATTGTTGGCGAAGGTCCGCGAGTTGCTGGCCAGGCCCGGTGCCGGGATGGCGGCGAGGTGCACCACCGCGTCGAACGGACCGCCACGTTCGTCTACCCCGCCCATGATGGCCTGGACCACCTCGCCGAAATTGGTGAGGTCGATGCGCACGCTGGGGCAGATCGGCTCAGGGAGCGCATGCTGATCGACGTTGAGAACGTCATAGCCATGCGCGACCAGGTCGCGCAGCACGGCTCTGCCCAGCTTGCCGCTGCCGCCCGTCACCAGAACCTTGGCCATCCTAACCTCCTCAAAATGCAGCACTTCGCGCCGATATTGGCTTGAAGCGTGGCACGGAATGGGGCGGCTGCCAACCCGTCATGCCCGGATAAATCGTCGATGAACGCAGCCATCACGGCGGGTTCAAATCGAAGGGCGTCTGCTTGCGGTCAAGGCGGCCAGGAGCCGCCATCACCAGCCAGGAGACGTCCAATGACCAAGTTCCGCACCATGGCCGCCATTGCCGGCCTGATCACCGCGCTCACCACTGCCGGCGCCCATGCCCAGTTCATCGTCACCCATGTGCCCAACTATCCCCCTCGGACGCCGACAGTCTCGGATGCCGAACACTGCTCCGATGTCATGGGCTTCATGCGCAGCATCCGCACCGACGAGGTTGCCGCGATTGGTCCTGATCGCCCCATCTCGCTCATTCCGGTCTGCGAAGTCCTCGCCGTCACCGACCGGGACAATTACGGCTCGCTGTTCATCGACGGCAATGCCGAGAAGCTTCGCATGCCCATCGCCCGCAATGATGCGCTGATGTCCGCCCTGCTGGGCAAGGACTACGACCAGCACGACGTCGTTTCGATCCGCTTCGGCGGGAACAACAGCGTCATCCTCTACGTGCACCAGCGCCACATGCGCTGACGACCCCCACCAGGGGCTTGCCGCCCCGATGAACGGTTTCTGAACGAGCATCTCAGGGACGGTTCAAGGCGGCGGTGGCAAGCTCACAATCACAGAACGAAATCGCTCTTCAGGGAGATATCAAGATGAACAAGCAGCAGGAAAAGGTCCTTGTCGCCACTCTGTGCGGTCTGGTCATCACCGCCGCGGCCGCCTTCGCCGTCCAGCCCGCCATCGCCGCCGGCTACGATGTCGACGTACTGGCCAAGGTCACCGGCGTTCAGCACTGGGATCACCTCAATGTCCGCAAGTGGCCTGCCAGCTATTCCCAGAGGATTGGCGCCCTTGAACCCGGAACCCATGTCTGGGTCGAACGCTGCATCGAGGCCAATGTCGGCTCCGACTGGTGCCTGGTCGATGGCCAGTACACTCGCGGCTGGGTCAACTCGCGCTACCTGACCGTGGTCCACGATACGGACCTCTAACCCGTCGCCTCGGCGAAGGCGGAGGCCCGGCGACAGGTGGCGGAACATCGCCGCAGATCGCAGCCGCCAGTCAACGGACCTCCACCCTCGCCGATGCGAGCTCCAGAGTACCTCGTGCGTTCTACCTTCCCATGCATGTTGACTTTTCCGGTCCTGCGCTGTTCGTGAGGCAGCCTGGACCGGAGTTTTTTCACATGGATGCCAATCCCGTTCTCGTCGAAGCCATTCGTGGCAATTGGGTGGAGAACCGCCACCGTGGCGCTTTCGCCATTATCGATGCCGATGGCCGGATCATCGCCTATGCTGGTGATATCGAGCGCGCGATTTTTCCGCGTTCCGCCATCAAGTCGATGCAGGCGCTGCCCATCTTCTCGCGCCACGCCGTGGAGCAGTTCCACCACAGCGATGAAGAACTGGCACTGGCCTGCGCCTCCCACCATGGCGAGGACGTCCATGTCTCTCGCGGGGCGAGCTTCCTTGGCCGCATGG
>CAMLOA010000076.1 GCA_946481445.1 uncultured Devosia sp.
GCATGACAGGCGGGAGCCCGCCGGATACATGACCAGCACCTTGCCCAGTGTGCCCTACCTCTTCCTGCCCATTCGATCCGGCCAGCGCATGGCGGGCGTGGCGGGGCTGCGGCTGGCGCCTGCCCATGGCCAGCTGTCGGCGGACGAGGAGAGGCAGGTCTCGGCGGTGCTGGAACAGGCGGTCATCGCCATCGACCGGGCGCGACTGGTGCGCGACAATGCCAGGACCGCCGTCGCGCAGGAGGGCGAGAAACTGCAGGCGGCGCTCTTGTCCTCCCTGTCGCATGATTTGCGCACCCCCCTGGCCTCCATCACCGGCGCGGTCTCTACCTTGCGCCAGCTCGGCGACCGGCTGGACGAGGGCGCTCGGGCGGACCTGCTGAAGACCGTCGAGGAGGAGACGGAGCGGCTCACGCGCTTTGTCGGCAATCTGTTCGACATGACCCGCATCGAATCGGGGCTGCTGAGGCCGCGCCGGGAACCGGTGGATCTGCCGGCCCTGGTCGGGGCGGTCGCCAATCGCATGGCGCGGCTGGAGCCGCGGCTGAGGATTGAGGTCAGCACCGCCGAGGCCATGCCGGCGGCCCTTGCCGATGCGGGCCTGCTGGACCAGGTCTTGTTCAACCTTTTCGACAATGCCCGGAAGTATGCCGGCACCGACCAGCCGCTGAGCGTCTATCTCCGCCGCGATGGCAGGGAGGCGGTGATCAGCGTGAGCGACCAGGGCAAAGGCATTCCGCCAGAAGACCTGGAAGTGATCTTCGAGAAGTTCCATCGTCGCGTCAAAGGGGATGGCCGGCCCGCGGGAACCGGGCTGGGCCTGTCGATCGCGAGGGGATTTGTGGCCGCGATGGGTGGCACGATCAAGGCAGAGAGCCCGGCCATGCGCAAGCGCGGCACCCGCTTCGTCATCCGGCTGCCCCTGGCGGAAGGGAAGCCGGCATGAAGCGCACCCGCATCCTGGTCGTCGACGACGAACCGCAGATCCAGCGCTTTCTCAAGCCTGCCCTGATGGCCGTCGACTATGAGGTGGTGCAGGCCGGAACGGTCGCCGAGGCCAAGCGCGCCATCGCCACGCAGGCGCCCGATGCCGTCCTGCTGGACCTTGGACTGCCCGACGGCGATGGCAAGGATGTGATTGCGGCCGTGCGCGGCTTTTCGAACGTCCCCATCATCGTGCTCTCGGCGCGCGACCGCGAAGGCGAGAAGATCGAGGCGCTCGATCTGGGCGCCGACGACTATGTCGAAAAGCCTTTCGGCATTGGCGAACTCCTGGCCCGCATTCGCTCCGCCCTGCGCCACAAGGAACCGTCGCAGAGGCCGTCGGGCCCCGTCATCGTCGGCCCCCTGACCATTGACGATGCGGCCCATCGTGTCGCCATCGACGGCCGGGGCATCCATCTCACACCCAAGGAATACGCCCTGTTGCTGCTGCTGGCCCGGAACCCCGGACGCGTCCTCACCCATCGGCAGATTCTCAGCCAGGTCTGGGGTCCCGCGCATGCCGAGGACGTGCAGTATCTGCGCGTGCTGATCGGGCAGCTCAGGGCCAAGATCGATCTGGAGCCCGGACGGCCGACCCTGATCCAGAACGAAACCGGCATCGGCTATCGCCTGGACGGAATGGAGGGGCAGGAGGAGATGTGACGGCAGTGGCCGTGCGCCCACCGGGAAAGCGGGAGGCAGCCGATGGGGCTGCGCTCCCGAGTGATCGATGGAGGTCGGAGGCTGCCAGGGGTAAGGAAATGTCGGTCGGCAGCCGGGTACCACGATATTGCCGGGCCGCGGCCTATGCCTTGACGATCGTCAAAGACAGAACCGGCGCGCTGGCCTTGACTGAGACATGAACCCCGAGGGAGGTCGTCATGCCGTCGAGCGCCAAACGTGACCGTCTGTTGCCCTGGTCTGCGGGCCTGGTGCTGATCGTGGCCTCGGTCGGCTATATCGGCTACCAGATGGTCGCGACCAATTGCCCGGTAACCCTGCCGGTGGCGCTGATCGTCCTCACCGTCGTACCGGCAGTCTACCTGACCCTGATGTTCATGGCCTTCACCAGCCAGGCCTAGGGCCTGAGGGGCGCCGCGCTGCACGCCGCGATGCGAAAGCTGTTCACCATCATGGCCCGGATTGCCGCCATTGGCGGCATCGGCTTCATCTCGCTGTTTGCGCTCGACGTGTTCGCGCTTCGGGCCGCGCCGGTGCAACGCCTCGTCGCCTTGTTCATGCACCTGCTGCCTGGCCTGGGGATTGCCGCCGTCCTGGTCCTGGCGTGGCGCCGCCCCCTGCCGGGCGGCCTGCTCTTCCTGGCCGTCGCTAGCGCCTTCCTGCTGCTGGGCAATCCCTTCTGGGTCAATATCGTGCTGGCTGCCCCCTTCGCCGCAGCGGGACTGTTGTTCATCCTGGGCGAGAACGGCCCTTTCGACCGCCGTGACCTTTCCGGATCATCCCGTTGAACCGGGTACGGGGGGATAGACGAAATCATGCTTTGCAGTTTCGCCCGCCGAAGCGTACATTCTGGCATTGCCGAAGGTAACGAACGGGTTGTCGGCGACTGGGGGAGGTTATCGTGCTCTCGCCTGCGAGCGGAGCATGACGAATGGAAGATCGGGTTGGCCCTTCGGGTCGCGATTCCAATCACATTTGGCGGGAGATAACCTCCGCCCCCTTTGACCGGGACCTCGAGCTCGCCGTCATCGATGAACAGGGCACGCACGCCGTTGCCTTTGCCTGCCGCAGGATCGTTGGCGGCTGGATGAACGCCGAGAACAGGCAGAAGCTGACCTTGCTCGAGCCGTCGCACTGGAGGGAGTGGCGCGGATAGCGGCGTCGCGGCCCCGCACGGGCATGCCAGCCAGGCGGTGCGATCAGGGAACGATCTGGGCCGCCGGCCTACCATTGTGCCGGCCGGTCTCCTCGGCAACCAGATGCGCAAGGCAATGCCAGACCGCGCCACCTCCTATGATCTTGAGCTCATAGACGGCTGCCAGTGCCCCGGCAATCCTGGCGCCATCGCGCACCGGAACAGCGGCGACGCGGATTTCGACATCCTCGCCATCGGGCCCGGTATGGACAAATGCCATGCCCGGATTGACCGGCTCGCCCCGCAGCGCCCGGGCCCCTGGCCACATCAGGGGGCTGAGCGGCCCGTCCTTGGTGCGGAAATGCCTGAGGCGCTCGGGGTCTCGCGAAGGGATCTTGTGCGGCACGAAATGCTGCATGCCGGCGTTGGAGAGGATCATCGCTCCGGCGCTGTTCACCGCGCCCATGCCGACGGGCACCCGGTCGAATATGGATGCGAATTGCTCGCGAATGTCGGGTGCATCCCCGGCGTCTGATGCATCGGCACCGAATAGCGGGCCGGCCCGCAGCGCCAGCAGGTCGATCAGGGCCGAAAGCTCGCCTTCTGCCGCCGCCGCCTTCAGGTTGAGCAGTGTGGCTTCTTCCTCGGCGAGCAGCGCGGTCACAGTCCTGCGCTGGGCATCGTCAAGCTGGCCCGCCAGCCTGGTGCGAAAGTGCTCGACATTGAGCTCGGCAATGAAAATCCTTTGATCCCACTGCATTGACTCAGCGTGGACTGCTCGCCCACTCCCCCCGAAAGTGCCTACGCCGCTACATTGATGACGTCCAGGTGGCCCAAAGAATTAACTATATGACCTTCCCCGGGCCAAACGCAAGCAACTCGGCTGGCTGCCGCCCGTGGCGCCGGCAGCGTCTGGCAGGGCGGTTCCGTCTCGGGCGCTTGACGCCCGTCAATGGCCCGGCACTTCACGCGAATAGAGTCTTGGCCTGCGTGACAGGTGGGATGGACGGCATCGATGGTGCACCATGCCGGAGACAGGGGCAGGAAGGCCGCGCCAACCGTCCGCCGGGGCGATGACGACTGGTCCCTGCCCGCCCAGGGCCTCCTTGACAGGTACGGCTCCGGCTGGCGCGGCCTGTCCGCCGTGGAAGCGCGGCGGAGACAGGCCCGGCCTTCGAGGATATCCGGCCCTCGAGCCGCCCTCGCCTCCATTGCCGGCCTGCTCCTGGCGCAGTTCGCCACGCCGCTGGTGCTCATTCTCGTCTTTGGTGCCGCGGTCGCCGCCGTGGTGGGAGAGTGGAGCGAGGCTGCCGTCATCATGGCCATTGTGCTGGCGAGCAGCCTGCTCGGATTCGCACAGGAGTTCCGCGCCTCGCGGGCCATGGAAGCACTCCGCGGACGCCTGGCCATCACCGCCCGCGTGCGCCGTGAAGGGGCGGAAATGCGCGTTCCAGCCAGCGAGGTGGTGCCCGGGGACGTATTGCTGCTGGCAGCGGGTGCCCTGATACCGGCCGATGGTGTCGTCATGGAAGCCACCGACCTCAGCGTCAGCGAGTCCGTGCTGACCGGGGAAAGCTTCCCGGTCAACAAGCAGCCGGGGCCGGCGACTGAGGCTACAACCCCTGCCAATCTCGTCTTTGCCGGCACCTCCGTGCGCAGCGGCACGGGCACGGTCCTTGCGATGCGGACCGGCGATGATACCGAAGTCGCCAGGATCGCCGCGACCTTGCGGCGGGCCGCGCCCGAGACCGACTTTTCCCGCGGCATCCGCGATTTCGGCTACCTGATGATGCGGATCATGGCGGCAGTGGTGGTCATCATTTTCGTGGCCAACCTGCTGCTCGACCGGCCCCTGGTCGACTCGCTGCTGTTCTCCATCGCGCTGGCCGTCGGGCTGACGCCCGAACTGCTGCCGGCCATCATCAGCGTGACCCTGTCGCGTGGGGCCATGCGGATGAGCAAGGCCGGCGTGCTGGTGCGGCGGCTGGGGTCCATCGAGAGCCTGGGGACCATGGATGTCCTGTGCACCGACAAGACCGGGACGCTCACCGAGGGGGTGGTGAAACTGGACGGCTGGTACGGAACGGACGGGCAGGCCTCCGAGCGCGTGCTGCTGCTGGGGCAATTGAATGCACGGCTGCAGAGCGGCATGGACAATCCCATGGACAGCGCCATCGCCGCCATTGACGTCCCGGCCCAGCTGGCGCGGTTTCGCAAGCTGGGCGAAGTGCCCTACGATTTCGTGCGCAAGCGGCTGTCCGTGGCCGTCGACGACGGCGCGGGCGGTCGGCAGCTGATCTGCAAGGGCGCCATGGAGAGCGTGATGGCGGCCTGTTCGTCCATGCGCGTGGGTGGCAGGGTCAGGCGGCTCGCTGCGGCGGACCGGGCGGCCGTCGAGGAACGGTGCCGCAACTGGAGCCAGGATGGCTTCCGGGTCCTGGCCGTCGCCACGCGCAGGCTGGCCGCCGGCGCCACGGTGGATCGCGATCTCGAGGCCGGCCTCTGCCTTGAAGGCTACCTGCTGTTCTTCGACCCGCCCAAGGCTGGTGTCGAAGCCGACCTTGCTGCCCTGGTCGCAAGGGGCATCCGGGTCAAGATGATCTCGGGTGACAATCGTCACGTGGCCGCGCAGCTGGCCCGGCGCATCGGGCTGCCATCACGCCACGTCATGTCCGGGGCGGACCTGGCGCATCTGACCCGGAGCGCGCTCCAGGCCCGGGTGGACCGCACCGACCTGTTCGTCGAGATCGACCCCAACCAGAAGGAGCGGATCATCGCGGCGCTGCGCGCCCGACGGCATGTGGTCGGCTATCTGGGCGACGGGATCAACGACGCCCCCGCCCTGCATGCCGCCGATGTCGGCATATCGGTGGACACGGCAGTCGATGTGGCGCGCGAGGCGGCCGATATCGTGCTGCTGCGGCGGGACCTGGGCGTGGTGGTGCGGGGCGTCGAGGATGGGCGCGTCATCTTCGCCAACACCATGAAATACATCCTGGTCACCACCAGCGCCAACCTGGGCAACATGATCAGCATGGCGGCAGCGTCGCTCTTCCTGCCATTCCTGCCCATGCTGGCCAAGCAGATCCTGCTCAACAATTTCCTGTCCGACCTGCCCTGCCTGGCGACCGCCTCCGACGCCGTCGATCCGCCCGATCTCAAGGCCCCCCATGGCTGGGACATAAGGCAGGTGCAGCGCTCCATGTTCGGCTTCGGCCTTGTCAGTTCCCTGTTCGATTTCGTCACCTTCGCCTTCCTGCTCTATGTCGCGCGGGGCGAGGCAACGGCATTTCAGACCGGCTGGTTCGTGGAATCGCTGCTGACCGAGTTGGCCATCATCTTCGTCATCCGCACCCGCCGGCCGCTCTGGTCCGGCAGGCCGGGGAGACTGCTCCTGCTGCTGGCCCTTGCAGTTGCCTCGGTGGCCATCGCCCTGCCCTATCTGCCCATTGCCGCCGCATTCGGCTTTGCCCCGATGCGGGCAGATGTGCTGCTGGGGTTGGCGGCCATCACCGGCGCATACCTGCTGACCTCGGAGTTCCTCAAGCAGCGGCTCTATCCGGCACGGCGAAGCGCGCGCCACCCACTGGGCTGAACCGGTCACTGCGCTGTGTCGGGGGTAGTGGGCGTATCGACATTGGTTCCATCCACCACCGTGTCGCCGGGATGGGTGATGACGACATCGCCTGGCTCCAGGCCATCCAGCACTTCGCCGAAATCGCCATTGCGCTGGCCCAGCTGGATGGGGGAGAGCATAGCCTTGCCGTCGAGCACGCGGAATGTGGCCCATTGGTCGGCGTCCCTGAACAGGGCGCCGATGGGGACCAGCACCCGGTCCTTCCCCTCCCAGACGACGATATCGGCGACGACGCGGAACCCGTGCCCCAGCCGCGACCAGGTCTCGGGCGGGTCGAGCAGGTCCAGGATCAGTTCGACCCTTTGCTCCTCGATGCCCAGGGCACTGACCTTGGTCACGGCGGCGGGACTGATGCTGCTGACACGCGCCTGCAGCGGTTCGCCGCCCCAGTTCCGGATCGTGGCGGGCGCGCCGGCCGTGATGCGGACGGCGTCGGAAGACAGGACCTCGACGACAACCTGCATGTTGACCGGATCGCCCAGGTCCATCAGCGGCGTGCCCGGCTGCACGGCCTGTTCGCTCTCGGTGAGGACGGCCAGAACCTGCCCGGCAATGGGGCTGGGCACATTGGCGCAGCACTGGTCTGTCGGGGCGGGGGCGATGCCCTGTATCAGCGTGGCACGGGCGCTTTCGAGATCCTGCTCGCGCATGGCAAGCATGGCTTCTGCCACCTGGACATCCCTGTTCGCCATCGAGAGGGCCAGCACGGCCTGTTCCTTGACCTGGGTGGAAACGACGCCGCGTTCGGCGAGAGCCGCCTTGCGGGTCGCGTCGGTATCGGCGTAGGCGGCGCGGGCCTGTGCTTCGGACAGCGACGCCTCGGCCAGTCGCACCGCGGCCTCGGCTGCCGCAACGGCGGCTTCGGCGATCAGGCGCGAGCGTTCGTCGAGCAGGCCCGGCGGCGCCGGCTCGATCACGGCCACGGTCTGCCCCAGGGTGACCGGGTCGCCGGCATGGATATTGACGCGCACCAGCCGGCCGGCAACCGGCGCCGTCACGCGATACACTTCCCTAATGCGCGAAATGCCCTCCTCCTCCACCGTCACGCTGAGAGTGCCCCGCCCGATCACGGCCACTTCCACGGCTACCGGCCTGGGCCACAGGGCCCATGCCGCACCCGCCAGGATGAGGGCGACGACGAGGATGCCGATGATGCGACCCACCATTTCTATTCCCTCGTCTTGAGCACGGCGATCATGTCGAGACGGTCAATGCGCCGCCG
>CAMLOA010000077.1 GCA_946481445.1 uncultured Devosia sp.
ACTCAAGGGGTTGGATGTTTCGTTCGAAGTGATTTTGGTAGATGACGGAAGCCCGGATCAGGCTTGGATGCGAATATCGGAGCTGCAGCAGCGGCGACCCTGGCTGCGCGGTCTGCGACTGGCGCGAAACTTTGGCCAACACGCGGCCATCTCCGCTGGCATTGAGCATGCGCGCGGGCAGTGGGTTGTGGTGATGGACTGTGACCTGCAGGATCCTCCCTCCGCCATCCCGAGTCTATACCGAAAGGCACTTGTCGAACGCCTGGATGTGGTCTTCGTGCAACGCCGCAACCGGAAAGATCGTTGGCACAAGCGGCTTTTCTCCTGGGGATTCTTCCGCCTGCTGACCTGGCTGACGGGTACGCGTCAAGATGCGAGTACCGCGAATTTCGGGATATTCCATCGGCGCGTGATTGACGCAATATGCGCTATGCCGGAGCGAGACCGATCTTTTCCGCTGATGGTGAAGTGGGCTGGTTTTCGCCACTGCAACTTGTCGGTGGAGCACGTTGCGCGTTCCGAGGGTCGAAGCGCATACACCTTGCGTCGGATGTTGCGGTTAGCCACCAGTATTGTGTTGGGGTACTCGGAAAAGCCACTCAAACTTGTCGCTGCACTGGGTTTCGGATGCTCGCTGCTGTCATTTCTGATGGCTGCCTTGGCAGTGGCGCGTTGGCTGGAGGGTGATATTGCGGTGGCTGGTTATACCTCGATCATCGCCTCGATCTGGTTGGTTGGCGGGATGCTGCTTTTTAGCTTGGGTGTGGTTGGGTTGTACGTGGGGCAGGTCTTCCGCAACGTGCAGGGCCGGCCCTACTACATCGTGGCTGATGACACTGCGCGATGACAGTGCTTCCAAATTAACTCTGGCCCTGTTGAGATTGCATGCCACTTATATGTGCCTCCATTCTGAAATGCGCAGCGATGGCTGCGTAGCGGTGTTTGATGCTCGCGTGCGCTTTCATGGTTGGCGTCCGCCTGCGGGGCGCATGTCCACTGATGGCGATGGCGCGTGCCTCATTATCACTGCTGTGAGTCTGGCTTGTGTCGCCGATAAGTTCCTATCCGTCGATGCCTCGCCGGAAAATATTCTTTGTGATTGAAATGGCCTACGTATTCATTGCCCTCACAATCTTTCTCACTGTCTACGGCCAACTGGTGCTCAAGTGGCAGGTTGAGCTACACCCACATCTACTGTCGCCGATCAGTGCGCGCAGCCTGGTAGGCTTGATGCTCAACCCATGGGTGATATCCGCCTTTATGGCGGCCTTCGCAGCTTCACTCTGCTGGATGTGTGCGATTAGCCGGCTACCAATCAGTCGCGCGTACCCGTATATGGCCATCAACTTCCTGCTGGTCGCTCTCTTGGCGAGCTGGATCTTTCGCGAGCACCTCGACGGGTACAGGATCGCCGGCACCATGATTATTATGGTTGGTGTGTTTGTGCTTTCTAGGTCGGCCTCTTGATTTCTTGTCTGATGCCTTGGAGTACCGCGTGATACCGTTCAATAAACCATATATGACGGGGCGCGAGCTGTGGTATATCGCCCAAGCGCACGCACAAGGGCATTTATCCGGCGACGGTCAGTTCACGCGGCGTTGCCATGCTTGGTTGGAACAGCATACGGGTGCTGCGGGGGCTTTGTTGACACATAGCTGCACCGGCGCCCTGGAGATGGCGGCGCTGCTCTTGGACCTGCGGCCCGGCGATGAGGTAATCATGCCGTCGTATACCTTTGTTTCGACCGCCAATGCTTTTGTGTTGCGCGGAGCGGTGCCCGTTTTCGTTGACATCCGCGAGGACACCCTGAATTTGGATGAGCGTCTGATTGAGGCTGCGATTACCTCGCGTACGCGTGCCATATGCGTGGTTCACTATGCCGGCGTGGCTTGCGAGATGGATGCGATACTGGCCGTCGCCGCTCGACATGGGTTGCGTGTGATCGAAGATGCCGCTCAGGGCATTTACTCGAAGTACAAGGGGCGTGCGCTCGGTGGCATTGGCGATTTCGGTGCGCTGAGCTTCCACGAAACCAAGAACCTGATTGCAGGTGAAGGGGGCGCGCTCCTGAGTCGTGATGCCTCGCATGCTTCGCGTGCTGAGATCCTCAGGGAGAAGGGTACTAACCGAAGCCAATTCTTTCGCGGGCAAATTGACAAATACACGTGGGTAGATACGGGCTCATCGTACTTGCCTAGTGAGCTTGTCGCGGCATTCCTTCTTGCGCAGACCGAGGAAGGTGATTCGATAACGGCGCGCAGGCTAAGTGCATGGAGTGCTTATCATGACTGGGCGGAGCGCCACGAACTCACGGGCGTTCTGCGTCGGCCGATAGTGCCGGCGAATTGTGAGCACAACGCACACATGTATTACGTGCTTTTGCCTAGCTTGGAGAAGCGTACCCGGTTCATCTCACGGATGAATGAGGCAGGTATCGGGGCTGTTTTTCACTACGTCCCGCTGCATAGTTCCCCGGCTGGCAGGCGATACGGGCGTGTGCATGGCGACATGTTCATCACCGAGCGCGTAAGTGATCGATTGGTTCGACTTCCGCTTTGGATAGGCGTGGAAGTGCATCAAGAGGAAATCTTCGAAAATGCAGATCGCGTTCTAAGTCAGCTCGATCTAGAGTAGCTGATCCCGTTATGCCGGCCGTTCGGAAGAGCGGCTTTTGTCCATTGCGGGGCCGTGCGGATGAGTTGTGGTTTGGTGCGTTTTAGGCTGTGGTTCCGTCGTTCTCGGAGGCCAAGTATTCTTCTTCCAGCTTCAGTAACCCTCGTTTACGTGCCGTGATGCGTTTTGCCGGGTTTCCAAAGTATACGGACCATTCTTCAGTCGATTTCGTCACCATCGAGTGGGCGCCCACCGAAGTTCCTTCGGCCAGTACAACGCCTGGAAATATGATTGAGTTTGTTCCGACAATGCAATGCCTGCCGACCACAATCGATTTTTTTGTTTCTCTTTTGTATTTGTCTGGGACGGTTGGATTTGTGAGCGTATCACCGCCATAATCATCGCTTTGGGTGAAGACGTGGCACCCATAAGCCAGCCCGGAGAAGTCCTCCATTGTTACTCCCATGTCGCCGCCTGCGACGTTGCAAAGCACCGCGATATGGACATTTCTTCCGATCTTGATCTTTCCTGATAGAACGCAGAAGTCGTCTATCCTGGAATAATCTCCGATTTCAATTTGATCAGTGTTATAGAAAGATGCCTTGTCGCTAACCTGCACCTCTTTCCCAAGGTGTTTGAAGCCCATCGTCTCCAGTTTGGAGCGTTCCAGGAATGCCATGGCGTCGTCCTTCTTCCCGTTGATTTCCACTTTCCCGGCTCGGCTAGCGATTGCCACTCTGGAGGGCGTGCGCGCTAGAACTGAAGCCAGTTATGCATGCTTTTCAGCCGCCGCTGGTAGATCCGAGGTTCTATAGAAGGCTGATAGGCAGGCCGCTTTGCGGGTCAATGACCATCCACCCCTCATCATCCCGCGAATAGATCGGCAGTCCCTTGTCCCCCGGCTCGCCCATCGGCCGCTTGCCCGTCCCGTCCAGCGGCAGCGCCTTGCCGCGGATCACGGCGGCCACCTCGTCGTAAGGCAGGTATTGGTCCGGCAGTTGCTCCTGGTCGCGGCCGGTCTTCATGAAAGTATCGAGCAGGGCGGTGCGTGCGGCCGCGTCCTTCGGCGGCAGCACGCCCACCAGATACGGTCCAGTCCAAGGCAATTTCCGCCATTCCGGCCGCGCCGCCTTCGCCAGGTCCGCCTCGTCGATGTCGCTGGCCGACACCAGGGTGAAGCGCACGTCGGTCCCGACCAGGAACACCGGCCGCGACAGCCACAGGGTGTGCAGGCCGTAGGCCAGGAAGGCGGCCTGGACCAGGGCGATGATCTTCAGGTCGAAGCCCAGGCCCCATTTGCCGGGCCTGTAGATCACCAGGGTCAGCAGGGGGCCGGCGGTCATGTCGATGACCAGCATCACCGCCATCAGCCGGTCCAGGCCGGAGATCTTCCACAGGCCGTGGGGGTACCAGGTCAGCAGGGCGGCGAGGGCGATGCCGGAGATCAGGGTCAGGCTCAGCAGCAGGTGCAGTCCGAAGGCTTTCCAGCGGGTCATGGCGTTCGGTGGATGGCTGTTGGGTGAGGGGCCAGGCACGGCGGGGCGTGCGTGCGAATACTCCACAATGCGGGCGGGGACAGGCAAGCAGGTGGAGGGGCTGCTGGCGAGACCGGCTTGCAACGAGCCAGGGCGGGAAGCCCCTGATGTCCAAGCATGCACGTGATCCGAGAATCGTTAAGTAACGATCTTGGGTGAGGGCGGACTGGCCTCCAGCGCAGCAGGACTTGCCCTGGTTTCGGCGGTCATATATTGTAATTAAATCGTAAATTAATGGAGCCATGCATGGCTCGGCCGCGCTCTGTGACGGTATCCGACCTGCTGGCGCTGCTGCCATCGGGAGAGCCCGTGCCCGCTTCCCGGCTGGTGCAGCAACTGGGGGTTACCCGGCCGGTGCTGGCGCGGCTGGTCGCCGAGGCCGGTGATCGGGTCCTGCGCCTGGGCAAGGCGCGGGCGACGACCTATGTCGCCCGCGCCGATACCGGGGCGGGAAGCGCATGGCCGCTGTTGCGGCTCAGGCCCGACGCCACGCTGGAAGAACTCGGGACGCTGCATGCCCTGCGCGGTGAACGTTTCCAGTTCGTTCCCGAGGGCCCGCGACCCAACCTGTCGCGTCCGGTGGAGGGCGTGGCGGGGCATTTCCCGGGGCTGCCATGGTTCCTAGACGATCTGCGCCCGCAAGGTTTCCTGGGACGTACGCTCGCCCACAGGCAGGGCGCCCGTCTGGGCGTTCCGGAGGATCTCAACCGATGGGGCCTGCGCGACACCCTGCTCGCCATCACCCGTACCGGCGGCACCGGTATCGGCGATCTGCTGTTGGGTCGCGCTGCGGTGGATGCGGCACTGGCGGAGCTGGCCTCGCCTGCAGATGCGGTGGAGCGCGGGCAGCGGCCCGTGCGTTACGCGCAATGGGCGCAGGCCGCGCTGGCGGGTGAAGACGTCGGTTCGTCGCCCGGTGGCGAGCAGCCCAAGTTCACGGCGACGGTCGTCGGGCCGGAGGGGCGGCGCGCGGTGCTGGTCAAGTTCGCCGTGCCCGATCCCGGCCAGGCGGCGCAGCGCTGGGCCGATCTGCTGGTGTGCGAGCACCTGGCACTGGCGAGCCTGCGCCAGGCGGGGCTGCCGGCCTCCCGGTCGGAACTGGTCGACGCCGGCGGCCATACCTGCCTGGAAGTGGCCAGGTTCGATCGCACCGCCGATGTGCTGGGCAGGCGCGGCTTCGTTTCGCTGCTGGCGCTGGATGCGGCGTTCCATGGCGCGGGCGGGCACGACTGGAGCCTGGCCGCGGAATGGCTGGTGGCCGATGGCTGGATCGCCGCCGATACGGCCGTGCAGATGGCCAGGCTGCACTGGTTCGGCCGCTTCATCGGCAACAGCGACATGCATGCCGGCAATCTTGGCTTCCATCTGGTCGATGCCGGGCCGCTTGCCCTGGCGCCGGCCTACGACATGCTGCCGATGTACCTGGCGCCTTCGCGCACCGGTGCGGTGCGCGCCGCCACCCCGGTGCAGCCGGCCGCCCCCGAGCGGACGGGGCAGTTCGACCACATCGGCCGGGCGGCCGAGGCCGCCATCGCGTTCTGGGAATCGGTCGCTGCCGATACCCGGATCGCATCCAGGGAACTGCGCCGGCTCGCCCTCCGTAACCGCGACGTGGTGGCCGGCTTCGCCCGCGCATTCGCGGGGTAGCAGATCTTTCGGGGGGCTACAGCAAGAGGGCGCGATCTTCCCCTTGTTTCCAACATTCGTATCCCATGGTTGACATTTTGTGTCATTTGTTCACGATAAGGAACAAATTCCCTGATGCGAGCGATGGTGATGGAACATCCGCACCCCACCTCGGTTTCGATTGAATCGCCCGCGGTCGCGCTGGGCGCAGCCCTGAGGGTGCGCCGCAAGGTCTTGGGTATCAGCATGACGGCGGCTGCGGCTGCCGCAGGGATGTCGCGGGTCACCTGGCACCGGCTGGAGAAAGGGGCGGGTACGGTGGCCGTGGGGGCGATGCTGGCGGCGGCCGGGGCCCTGGGTCTGGAGGTCCGGCTTGTGGCGCCCGGAGACCGCGCCGCGGAACTGCCGGACCGCACGCTGCCTCTGGACATACGTCTTAAGGACTACCCCCAGCTGCGGTCACTGGCGTGGCAGGTGCAGGACGGCCAGCAAAGGCTCGCACCGCGCGAGGCATACGACCTCTACCTTCGCAACTGGCGCCATGTCGCCGTGGGGCGGCTGTCCCCGCACGAGCGTTCGCTGATCCGGGCGCTGGGCGAGACTTTCGGCGAGGCCGTGGGAGATGTTTGAGCAGCTCCACCACCGGCGCATTGCCGCCATCCTGGCGAGTCTGGATGGCGACCGGCTGCGGAAGGCCGGTTGCTGGTTCGGCGGAGGGACCGCCATCGCCTTGCTGAAGGGCGAGTACCGCGAATCGGTGGACATGGACTTTCTGGTTTCGGACCTGCAGGGCTATCGCTGGATGAGGCAGCATCTGGATGGGGCGCAGGGTCTCGATGCGGTACTGAGGCCGGGTGCCGGAGCGATTGCCATCGTCGGCGCAATCCGGCCGATCAATACGGGATCCGGACATCGCTGGATGACGGCGTCGGCAGGCCGATCAAGTTCGAGATCGTCCTCGAGGCGAGGATGGTTCTGGATGTCCCCCCGGTGCGTCGCAAGATCTTGGGGGTCACAGTGATGGGCGCCGGGGATCTGGCCGCCTCCAAGCTGCTGGCCAATGCCGATCGCTGGCGGGACGACAGCGTGTTCTCGCGCGACATCATCGACCTCGCCATGCTCGATCTGCCGCCGCGCCTCCTGCAGCCGGCCGCACGGGGGGCGGGGCTCAAGTAGTGCCGTGGCGGTTCGATATCGTTCCTGACGGTCGCCCGGCAATGGGGGCGGTTGCCGGGTCGCCTGGCCCCCGCACTTGAGGTAGGCTGGTCCGGCACGTGTCGAACCCGGCGGATGCCGATAGGGGGTGGACATGAGCGGTAGCACCCGGTCGGGTGATGACAGGATGTTCGAGTTCCGGGAGGAACCCGGTGAGGGCACGGGCGCCGTGGCGGCCGCGCCGCTGACCGTGCTGAGCGTGGACGACGACCAGGCGTTCCAGCAGTCGCTGCGCCTGGCCCTGTCGGACTTCCGTTTCAACGACAGCCCCTTGCGCCTGCTCACGGCCTCCTCGGCCGCCGAGGCCGAGGCGCTGCTGGCTGAGCAGCCCGACGTCTCGGCGATCCTGCTGGACGTGGTCATGGAGACCGACGACGCCGGCCTGCGCCTGGTGCGGGCGGTGCGCGAGCAGATGGGCAATTCCGAGGTGCGGATCGTGCTGGTGACCGGGCAGCCGGGCATGGCGCCGATGCAGCAGACCCTCGAACAGCTGGACATCAGCGACTACTGGCTCAAGACCGACCTGTACCGCGAGCGCCTGCGCGGGATCGTCACCGGCACCCTGCGCACCTGGCGCGAGATCCGGGCCCTGGGCCGGGCCAAGCGCGGCCTGCAGC
>CAMLOA010000078.1 GCA_946481445.1 uncultured Devosia sp.
CGTGACCATTGATCACTACCTCAGCAAGCGGCGCCGGTGATCCATGTTCAGACGAGTGGGTGACGAGATGACCGAAACCAGCGATTTCGAGGCAGTGCGCCAGATCCATACCGTTCTGGTCATGCACTTCGTCGAGGGGCGCAAGCAGTCCGACATTGCCGAGGCACTGAACCTCTCCACATCCAAGGTCAACCGGCTGATCGCGCAGGGCCGCAAGCTCGGCATGGTCCGCATCGAAATCGAGTCGCCATTCCAGCGGCTGGTGGACATCGAGCGCCAGCTTGTGCAGTCCACCGGTCTGGCCAGCGCCATCGTTGCGCCCACTGTGTCGGGCAATCTCGATACCACGCTCAAGCAGGTGGGCCGCGCTGCCGCCAACCAGGTGCTGGAATCCCTGCGGGACGGCGATGTGATCGCCATTACCGGCGGCAAGGCGGTGAGCGCTGTCGTCGACAATCTCGAGCCCGACCGCAGCTTCGACGTGATCGTCGTCCCGCTGACCGGCGGCGTGCAGGGCAAGTACTATACCGACGTCAACCATCTGGCTTCGCGCCTCGCCGAACGCCTTGGCGGGTCGACCCACCTGGTGCACGCCCCGCTCTTCGCCGAGAGCCGCGAGCAGCGCGACATGCTGATGGAGCTCGGGCCCGTGAAGGAAGCGTTCCAGCTCGCCCGGCATGCGGCAATTGCGCTCGTGGGCATTGGATCCATCCAGACGCCCGGATCGAGCTACTACGACCTGCACCCCGACTCCACCGCGGATCGGGAAAGACTGATCAAGGGCGGCGTGGTCGCCGAGTTCCTGGCTCACCTGATCGGCGAAGACGGCGACGTGGCCGACTATCCGCTCAACTCCCGCCTCGTGGCGCTGGCGCCCGCCGACCTGGCGGCCTGCCCCCGGGTCATCGGCGTGGCGGCGGGTGCCGAGAAAGTCCTGCCCATCCGCGCCGCCCTGCGTGGGGGCTACCTCAATTCGCTGGTGGTCGACGAAGAGACCGCTGCCGGCATTCTCGACAAGATGGAGGCCCAGCAGCATGTCGCCTGATGCGCACGACCGCCAGATCGGCCAGTCCGCGATCCGCGCCTCCGCCATCGGCCTGGGCACATGGGCCATTGGCGGCTGGATGTGGGGCGGGACCGAGGAATCGGAATCCATTGCCGCTATCCGGGAGTCCATCGACGCCGGCGTCACCCTCATCGACACGGCGCCCGCCTATGGCCAGGGTCTGGCAGAGGAACTGGTGGGCAAGGCCATCAAGGGACGGCGCGACGAGGTCGTGATCGCGACCAAGTGCGGCCTGGTCTGGCACACGGACAAGGGCCGGCACTTCTTCGATTATGACGGCAGGCCGGTCCACCGCTACCTGGGACGGGACTCCATCGTCTACGAGGTGGAGCAAAGCCTGCGTCGCCTCGGCACCGATCACATCGACCACTACATCACCCACTGGCAGGACCCGACCACGCCCATCGACGAAACCGTGGACGCACTGCTCGAGCTCAAGCGCCAGGGCAAGATCGGGTCGATCGGCGCGAGCAACGTCTCCGAGGCCGATCTCGACGCCTACATTGCCACCGGCGCGCTCGATGCCATCCAGGAAGAATACTCCATGGCCAGGCGCGGCATCGAAGCCACGCTGCTGCCCGTGTGCCGCCGCCATGGCGTGTCCGTGCTCAGCTATTCGTCGCTCTCGCGCGGCCTGCTGACTGGTACGGTCGGGCCGGAGCGTCAGTTCTCCGGCGATGACCAGCGGCGCACCGACCCCCATTTCTCACAGGACAACCGTGCCAAGACGGCGCGGCTCATGGAGGCTATCGCGCCTATGGCCCGGTCTCGTGGCGCCACCGCCTCCCAGATCGTCATCGCCTGGACCATTCAGCAGCCGGGCATCACCTTCGCGCTGTGCGGCGCCCGCAATCCCGCGCAAGCGCGGGAAAATGCCCGCGCCGCACACATCACCCTGAACGAGGCGGAAATCACCACAATCAGCGAGGCCGTCACCCGGCACCTTGTAGCCCTCGACGCCTGAACCCGAACCACCAGAACCATGCATTGAACGCTGTCTGCCGACAGCGAGGGGTCCTCTATTGTCTCAGCGACGCCACGACAGACTTGAACAGATCGGTGCCGATGGCGCCTTCGACGTCATCGTCGTTGGCGGCGGCATCAACGGCATCGGCGTCTTCCGGGAACTCGCGCTGCAGGGACTGCGGGTATTGCTGGTCGAGCGAAGCGACTTCGCCTCGGGCTGCAGCGCCGCCCCGTCGCGCATGATCCATGGTGGGCTGCGCTACCTCGAGAACGGCGAATTCTCGCTGGTGCGCGAATCCCTGCGCGAGCGGGACGCGCTTCTGGCCAATGCCCCCCACATGGTGCGACCACTCCCCACCACCGTTCCGATCACCTCGCTGTTCTCCGGCCTGCTCAACGGAGCCGCCAGCTTTTTCGGCGTGACCACCCCACCTGCGGCCCGCGGTGCCGTCCCGATCAAGATCGGGCTGGCGCTCTACGATTGGACCACCCGCAAGCGGCGTGTCTTGCCCGTACACCGGTTCCGCGGGGCGCGCGAAACCTTTGATCTCTGGCCCGCCCTCACGCCCCGGCTCCGCTATTCGGCCACCTATTACGACGCCTGGATCAGCTATCCGGAGCGGCTGGCGATGGAACTGCTGCTCGACACGGAACGTCTGGCGCCGTCGGCCATGGCCCTCAACCACGCCGAACTGATCCGGCGCGGGGATGGTTATGTCCTCCTGGACAAGCTGGAAGGTGTCGAGCGGCCGGTTCGCGCCGCAACCATCGTCAACGCGACCGGCGCCTGGCTCGACGAGTCGCTCGCCACGCTCGGGGCCGTCCAGCCCGGAAGTGCGCCTTTCGTCTCCGGCACCAAGGGTTCGCACATCGTTCTGGACAGCCCGGAGCTCTACAGCGCCCTGGGCGGTCACATGATCTTCTTCGAGAATGAGGACGGCCGGGTCTGCATCGTCTTCCCCTACCTCGGCAAGGTCCTTGCAGGCGCCACCGATATCCGCGTCGATCGGGCGGAGCGTGTATGGTGCACCGATGAGGAGCGCGACTACATCCTCGAAGCCCTGCGCGGCATATTCCCCGAAATCGTGCTCACCACTGCCAGTGTGGTCTTCAGCTTCAGCGGCATCCGGCCGCTTCCGCGCAGTGACCATGCCTTCACCGGCCGCATCTCGCGCGGGCATTTCGTGCATCGCATCGACGGGCCCGTCCCGCAATTCTGCATGGTGGGCGGCAAGTGGACGACGTTTCGGGCCTTTGCCGAGCAGACTGCCGATGCAGTGCTCGAGGCACTTGGCAAGCCGCGCCTGGCCGATACGCTTGGCCTGCCGATCGGGGGAGGAACGGACTTTCCCCAGAGTTCCGGCGAACTGGAAGCCCGGCTGGTGGAGCATTTTTCCATTTCCGGGGCACGGGCGGGTCGGTTGGTCGATCTCTATGGCACGCGGGCGCGGTCAGTCCTGGAGTTCTGCACTGGACGCGTCGACGACGTCCCGCTCGACAATGGCACGACCCTCACTGCGGCTGAACTGGTCTACATCATCGCGCATGAACACGTCGCCAAGCTCCCCGATCTGGTCCTACGGCGACTGCCGCTGGCCATTACCGGGGCCGTATCGGCCCGGCGCATCGCGGCCATAGCAGACATCGCCGCCGCCGAACTGGGCTGGAACGAGGCCGAACGCGACCGGCAGATTGGCCAGCTCACCCACGACCTTCAGACCTATCACAGCGTCTCGGCCGAGATGCTGGCGCAACGCGATCAAACAGGGAGGTAGCCATGCGCTTGAGCAGCAAGGCCAGAATGAACCGGCTTTTCACCAGGGGTGGATGCCTCGATGTCGCCATCGACCACGGCGTGTGCAACGAGCCCAGCTTCCTGGTTGGTCTCGAAGACATGGCCGGCGTCGTCGATGCCCTGGTCGATGCCCGGCCGGACGCCATCCAGATGGCCTACGGCCAGGCCGACCTGTTGCAGTCCCGCCCGGAAAAGGACAAGCCGGCGCTGGTCATGCGCATCGACATGGGCAACCCCTACAACGCGCAACGCCACAAGGTCATGTGGTCCATGCTGCAGAACCGCGATGAACCGATCATCGGCGCACTGGAAATGGATGCCGCCTGCGTGGTGGTGAACCTGTTCATGCTGCCCGATGAACCGGAATTGTTCCGCCAGTGCGTCGACAATATCAGCCGGGTGCGGGCCGATTGCCATCGCTTTGGCATGCCCCTGATGATCGAGCCTCTGGTGATGCTGCCCAATGACGTCCGCGGTGGCTACCAGGTCGATGGCGATGCCGAGAAGATCGTAACCCTCGTGCGGCTGGCCTCCGAAATGGGCGCCGACATCATCAAGGCGGACCCGACGGACAATCCGGACGATTTCCACCGCGTGGTGGAGGCGGCGCGCGTCCCCGTACTGGTCCGCGGCGGCGGCAAGGAGGACCTCAAGGCAGTGCTCGCCAAGTCCGCCCGGCTGATGCAGCAGGGCGCAAAGGGGATGGTCTACGGCCGCAACATCTATCAGCATGCCAATCCGCGTGCCGTGGTCGCCGCCTTGATGGCAATCGTCCACAGCGGCGCCGGCGGGGACGAAGCCTGGGACGTGTACAACAATGGCTGACACATCACGCTACCTGCTCGGCCTGGACGCCGGCAACACGGTCATAAAGGCCGTCCTGTTCGATCTCGCCGGGCGGCAGGTCGCCGCCCACGGCCTCGATGGCGCCACCCACAAGCCGGCGGTCGGCATGGTTGAGCGCTCGGTGCCCGAGCTTTGGGACAACGCCAAGGTGGCGATTGCCCAATGCATCTCCGCCGCCGGGATTGACGCCCGCCAGATCGCGGCCATTGGCGCGGCCGGTCATGGCAACGGGCTTTACCTCCTCGATACCGGCGGGCAGCCCCTGCTTGGTATCCAGTCGCTCGACAGCCGCGCGGCCGGCCTTGCCGCAGAGATCGATCGGGATCAGGGCGCCGCACTGCACGGCCTCTGCCTGCAGCGGCCCTGGCCGGCGCAGACCCCGATGCTGCTCGCCTGGGTCAAGCGGAATCGCCCGGATATCTACCGCCAGGCAGGGACGCTGCTCTTTGCCAAGGACGTCCTGACCTGGGGCCTCACGGGCCAGCTCGCCAGCGATGTTTCCGACATGTCCGGCGCCGGTCTGCTCCGTCTGCCCGATGCGGCCTATGACGACGACCTGTTGCGGCGCTACGGCCTGGAGGACGCCCGCGCCCTGCTGCCCCGCCTCTGCCAGCCGACAGACATTGTTGGCACGGTGACCGCCCAGGCCGCCGCCGAGACCGGTCTTTCCGCCGGTACGCCTGTGGTTGCGGGGCTTTTCGACGTGGTCGCCTCGGCCATGGGGTCGGGCGCGGCCCTGCCCGGCTCGGCCTCGATCGTCGCCGGCAGCTGGTCAATCAACCAGGTCTTTTCCCAGACACCGGTGCGGGATGATCGCGTCTTCATGGTGGCGGCCTATGGACCGGGACGCTTCGCCAATATGGAGAACAGCGCCACCTCGGCGGCCAACCTCGAATGGTATGTGCGCACCCTGGTGGAGCGGGGCGGACACCACGACGACCCCTTTGGCGCCGTCAATGCCCTGGTGGGGGCGGTCGACCCCGCCCATGACGATCCGATGTTCCAGCCATTTCTCTATGGCGGCCGGCTTGGCGCCCACCTGCGCGGCGGTTTCTTCGGCCTTGCCGGCTGGCATGACGAGGGACACGTGCTGCGCGCCCTGTTCGAAGGTGTCATGTTCGAGCATCGGCGCCACATCGAGGTGCTTGCCGATGCCGGCGTTGGCGTGTCGCAGGCAGTGCTCTCGGGGGGTGGGGCACGGTCGCCCCACTGGCCGCAGATGTTCGCCGATGGTCTTGGCCTGCCGGTGACTGTGGCCGAGGCCCGCGAGACCGGCGCGCTCGGCGCCGCGATGGCGGCGGCGATCGGGGCGGGTCTCCATCCCGACGAACTTGCAGCCGCGGCCGAAATGACCCGGCCGGCCCGCACATTTGTTCCCCAGGCCCGCATGCGGACGCACTACGACCGGCGCTACCGTGTTTGGACCGATCTCAATGCGGCCAGCGCGCCGATCTGGCGGTCCCTGGCGGATGCGGAGCCCCCGCATGCGGATTGACGGCCGATACGACTACATCATCGTCGGCGCCGGTACGGCGGGCTGCGTGCTCGCCAACCGGCTGACCGAGGATCCGGCAATCCGCGTGCTGCTGCTCGAGGCCGGCGGCAGCGACAACTATCATTGGGTCAATATCCCCGTCGGCTATCTCTACTGCATCGGCAATCCGCGCACCGACTGGATGATGAAGACGGCCGCCGAACCCGGGCTCAATGGCCGCTCGCTGGTCTATCCGCGCGGCAAGGTGCTTGGCGGCTGCAGCTCGGTCAATGGCATGATCTACATGCGGGGCCAGGCTGCCGACTACGATCGCTGGCGCCAGGCTGGCAATGTCGGCTGGGGTTGGGACGATGTCCTGCCCTACTTCATCAAGTCCGAGGATCATCACGCCGGCGCGTCAGGCCTGCATGGGAGCGGCGGCGAGTGGAAGGTGGCCCGGCAGCGCCTGTCCTGGGAAATCCTCGACGCGGTGCAGAGGGGTGCCGAGGAATTCGGCATCCATCCGCGCGCCGATTTCAACGACGGCAATAATGAAGGCTCCGGGCTGTTCGAAGTGAACCAGGCCGGCGGCTGGCGCTGGAACACCGCCAAGGCCTTTCTGCGGCCGGCACGCAATCGCCCCAACCTGCGCGTCGTCACCGGGGCCGAAACCGAAGCGCTCCTCATCGAGGACCGGCGCTCGACGGGGGTGAGGGTTCGCGTCAATGGCCAGGTCCAGGCCATCCGCGCCGATCGCGAGGTGCTGCTGGCGGCGGGCGCGATCAATTCCCCCAAGCTGCTCGAACTGTCCGGCATCGGCCATCCCGACCTGCTGCAAAGGCACGGCCTGTCCGTCCGCCACGAGAGCCGCGGCGTCGGTGAAAACCTGCAGGATCACCTGCAGATCCGCACGGTCTATCGCGTCACCGGCGCACGGACGCTCAACACGCTCTTTCACAGCCCCTGGGGCAAGCTCCAGATGGGGCTGCAATACGCACTCACCCGCAGCGGCCCGCTATCGATGGCGCCAAGCCAGTTCGGCATGTTCACCCGGTCGGACCCGTCCCTGGATACCCCCGACCTCGAATATCACGTGCAACCCCTGTCGACCAACCGGCTGGGCGAGCCGCTGCACGACTTCCCGGCCATCACGGTTTCCGTCTGCAACCTGCGGCCGCAGAGCACCGGAAGTGTCCATATCGTCAGTCCCGACGTGTCCAGGCAGCCCGAAATCCGGCCGAACTATCTCTCGGCGCCGACCGATCGGGACGTCGCCGTCCGCTCCGTGCGGCAGGCCCGCGCGATCATGACCGCCCGGGCGCTGGCACGCTACCAGCCCGAGGAAATCCTCCCCGGTCCGAAGGTTGAGAGGGAGGAAGACCTGCTCCG
>CAMLOA010000079.1 GCA_946481445.1 uncultured Devosia sp.
CCGGCGGCGTCAGGTCGGCCATGATGCCGAAATAGAACACGAACATGTGGCTGACCAGCAGCGGCACGCCCAGCTCCAGCAAGGCCGGTCCGGCCAGCGACGAGGTGATGATGTAGTTGGGAATGGTGGGAATGCCCATGCCCAGGACGAGGCAGGTCAGCATGGTCAGCACCAGCGACAGGAACAGGTTGTTCTCGCCGATCTGAATGATCGCCCCGATGAAGGTGGAGGCAATGCCCGTCAGGGTCAGCGTGCCGATGACAATGCCGACTACCGCACAGGCAATGCCCACCGGCAGGGCATTGCGCGCCCCCTCGGCGAGAGAATCGCGGACAATGGCCAGCGTCTGCGGGCCACCCTTGACGAAGATGCAGGCCAGCACCAGCGCGCCGATCACCAGCATCAGCAGATTGACGCCAAACTGCAGGAAGGCGGCCGAGGCGAGTCCCAGCGCGATCCAGAAAACATAGCGGAAGGCCCGCGACCCAATGGCCGCCGCCAGCGGCGTCCCCAGGATCAGTACAACAACCAGCGCCAACCCCATCGTGCCGGCAAAGATGGGCGTATAACCGGCGAACAGCAGGTAGATCAGCGCCGCCAGCGGCAGCACCAGCGGCCAGTGGTCGCGTACCGCATGCCAGGGATTGGGCAGTTCGGCCTTGCTCATGCCGCTGAGCCCGGCCTTGCCCGATTCCAGATGCACCACCCAGAGGCAGGTAGCAAAATAAAGCGCGGCCGGGATGATCGCCGCCGTCACGATGGCGCTATAGGGCACGTCCAGGGTCTCGGCCATGATGAAGGCCACGGCCCCCATGATGGGTGGCATGATCTGCCCGCCCATCGACGAGGTGGCCTCCACGCCGCCGGCAAATTCGGACCTGAAGCCGAACTTCTTCATCAGTGGAATGGTGAACTGCCCGCTCGCCACCACATTGGCGACACCCGAACCCGAAATCGTGCCCATCAGCGCCGACGATACCGTGCAGACCTGGGCCGGACCGCCGCGCCAGTGCCCGACCAGCCCCAAGGCGAAGTCATTGAACAGGGTCAGCATGCCCGCCCGTTCGAGGAAGGCGGCGAAGACCACGAAGATGAAGATATAGGCCGACGAGACATAGACCGGCGTGCCATAGATGCCCTCGGTGCCGAAGCCGAAATGCTCGACGATCTGGGCGAAGTCGTAGCCCCGATGAACGAAGGGGCCAGGCATGTACTGGCCGAAAAAACAGTAGGCGAGGAAGAGGCCCGAGATGACGGCGAGCGGCAGGCCCATCAGTCGTCGCGCTGCCTCGAACACCAGCACGATGGTCACCGTGCCGACCGTCAGGTCGAACGGGGTAAGGAAGCTGCTGCGCTTGAGCAGGTCGGCATAGAACACCCAGTTGTAGACGCCGGTCAGGAAGCCCAACACACCCAGGCCCCAGAAGAAGACCTTCCCCTGCACGGTCTTGGCAACAAGGTTGCCGACAAGACCGAAGCTCAGCAGCAGCAGGAAGCCCACATGCATGGCCCGGACGACCTGGCTGGGCAGCGTGCCATAGGCGGCGCTCCACAGCTGGAACAAAGCAAAGACGACGGCGATGCCGAAGGCGGCGCGGCCCATGGCGCCTGCACCAAAGCCGGGCGGCAGGCCTTCGACGGCCTCCTCGGCGCTAGGCGCCGCAGTGATTGTGGTCATGGATTTCCTCCCAGAATCCAGCAGAACCGGTCCGGGGCGGTGGCCCGCCCCGGACCCTATGGCCTAGAGCAGGCCGGCCTCGCGATAGTAGCGTTCGGCGCCCGGATGCAGGGGAATGGTCAGGCCCATCACGGCCGCTTCGGGGTTGATGCCGCCCGCTGCCGAATGCGACGCCTTGAGGCGCTCGAGGTTTTCGAACATCAGCTTGGTCATCTGATAGGCGAGCTCATCGCTGACCCCGGCATGGGTCACGAGGATGTTGCCTATGGCTGCCGTCGTCACATCCTCGTCCTGGCCTTCATAGGTGCCCGCAGGAATAAACGACGGCACATAGGGTGCGCCGACGGCTTCGACCACGCTCGTGGGCACAGAGACGATGTTGATGTCCATGGTGGCGCCGAGGTCCTTGATGAAGGCCACGCCCAGACCGGACGACTGCAGGGTGGCGTCCAGCTGGCGGTTCTTGATCAGTTCGGCGGATTCCGCATAGGGCAGGAATTCGACCTTGCCCAGATCCTCATAGCTCATGCCCGCCGCGGCAAAGATGGCGCGGGCATTGAGTTCGGTGCCCGACGCCGGCGCGCCAACCGAGATCGACTTGCCCTTGAGGTCCTCCAGCGTCTCGATGCCGGATTCTGCCGTGGCGACGATCTGCACATAGTTCGGATAGATGGCGGCAATGGCCCGCAGTTCGGTCAATGGCTGCGGAAAGCCCGCTTCCACCACGCCGTCCCATCCGGCCTTCACCGAGTCCCCCAGGGCAAAGGCCAGTTCCCCCTTGCCCTGCTGCAGCAGATTGAGGTTTTCCACCGAGGCCTTGGTGGCCTGCACCTGAGTGCGCGCGCCCTCGATCTCCTCGGCATAGATTTCCGAAAGGGCGACACCCAGCGGGTAATAGACGCCCGAAGTTCCGCCAGTCAGGATGTTGATGAATTCCTGGCCCAGTGCTGCCGGCGCGCTGAACCCGGCAATGGCAACGGCAATTCCGGCAAGCTTGCTTGCGGTGTGAATGGTCATGCAGATTTCCTCCCTGGCATGAATGTGGTTGCGCTGTCGCCTTCTCCCACGGCAGCGCACCGACGACTTTGCAAGCGACGTGCCAGTATGGGTCTGAGGCGCTCATGCCCGGCAATGCTGCTCTTGACCGCCGCTACCGCTGGCAATGTGGGCGGATTTCCGCCAGCTCGGGGAATTCCTGGCGGATTTCCGCCAGCTCAGTCCTCGACGGCGGCGCCGTCGGCGCTCCGCAGGCCATAGCGGGCGATCTTTTCATTGAGGGTGCGGCGTGGCAGGCCCAGCTGTTCGGCCGCCTCGGCAGTCGAGCCATTGGACATGCGCAACGCCTGCGCGATCGCCTCCGCTTCAAACTGCGCCACGCGATCCGGCAGCGTCGCCGACTGCCCGCCGGGCTTGCGGAGGACCGTTGCCCCACTGGCCAGCCCGAGCACGGCGCGTTCCGCCGCGGCTTTGAGCTCGCGCACATTGCCCGGCCAAGGCTGCTCGCGAAGCCCAGTCAGGTCGATATCCCCGGGCGGCGCCAGCCCGAAGCGCTCGGCAGCCGCCCTGGCAAACACCCCATAGAGAAGTGGAATATCCTCCCGCCGTTCCGCCAGCGGCGGGAGAGCCAGTTCCACCGTGGCGAGGCGGTAGTAGAGGTCGGCACGGAACCGGCCCGCTTCGCTTTCACGTCTCAGGTCGGTCTTGGTGGCGGCGATGAAGCGCACATCGATTGGCCGCTCGCGATTGGACCCCAGCCGGACGACCACCCGCTCCTGGATGGCCCGCAGCACCTTGGCCTGCAGCGCCAGCGGCATGGACTCGATCTCGTCGAGAAACACCGTGCCGCCCTGGCCATGTTCGAACTTGCCCGCCCGCTCGGCCACTGCGCCGCTGAATGCCCCCTTGTCGTGCCCGAAAATCTCGCTCTCGAAGATCGACTCGGGCACTGCCGCGCAGTTGATGGCAACGAAATTGCCCTTCGACCGGGCGCCAAATTCATGCAGTGCGCGGGCCAGCACTTCCTTGCCCGTTCCGGTTTGCCCGGTGATGAGGATGTCGACATCGATGCTGGCCAGGTGGGTCACGGAGTTGCGCAGCGCAACCATGGCCGGTGATATCCCGATCAGATGGTCCTCGATGCCGGGCGCTCCGGTCCCCTCATGCAGCCGCTCGATCTCGAGCCTGAGCCGGCGGCGCTCCACCGCCCGGTCAAGCACCGTCACCAGCATGTCGGCATCGTAGGGCTTCTCGATGAAGTCGTAGGCGCCGGCCTGGATCGCCCGAACGGCAACCGGCACGTCGCCATGCCCAGTCAACAGGATGACCGGGAGGTCGCTGTCGGCGGCCCTGAAATGGGTCAGCACGTCAAACCCACTCGCGACCGGCATGGCCTGTGCCGGGTCCTGGTAGGTGGTCACGGCAAAGCCGGAGACACTGAGCCAATCCTCCGCAGCGTCGCAGAGCTGGCCTTCATCGTCGATGAAAGCGATCCTGCCCCTACTCATGCCGACACCCGCAGCTTGCCAGCCACATGGAGAGGGAGTTGCACCAGCGTCACGGTCCCGCCGCCGGCACCCGGCGCGAAGCTCACGCCGCCGCCAAACTCTTCAAGTATGGCGCGGCTGATCGACAGGCCCAGTCCCAGCCCTTCACCGGTCGTCTTGGTAGTGAAGAAGGGCTCGAACATGCGTTGCATGACGTCAGGAGGAATGCCGCCGCCCGAATCGGCGATGCGCAGTTCGACGCGTCCGGCCGCCGGCGTCGCGTTCAGGGTAATTTGGCTGTTGCCGGCCACGGCGGTGGCGTCAATGGCGTTGAGCAGCAGGTTGATCAGCACCTGCTCGAGCCGCAAATGGCTACCCGACACTAAGGGCAATCCGGCGGGCACCTCATTGCTCACCACCACGGCGGATTCCCTGGCGCGCGGCTCGACGATCTCCAGCGCCGCCTCCACCACTGAAGCGATATCGACCGGCTCGGGCGCACCGGCGTCCTGGCGCGACGAAAACGTCTTGAGGTGTTTGACCGTCCGCTGCATGCGGCGCAGGAGGTCGCGCGCCGAGGCCAGGCTCTTGTTCACCTGCGCCTTGGCGTCGCGCTCGGCATGCATTCCGGCCGCGGCAAGCGTATTGTCGAGAGCCGAGAGCGGCTGGCTGACCTCGTGCACGATGGCGGCCGACATGCGCCCCAGGGCCGCAAGCTTGGCCGCATGGACGAGGCTTTCATGGGTATGGCGCAGCTCCACCTCGGTGCGCTTGTGCTCATCGATCTCGCGCGCCAGCGCTTCGGTGCGCTCAGCCACGCGACGCTCCAGAACGGCATTCTGCTCAAGCTTGAGCCGCACAATCTGCCGGCGCTGCCAGAAGAACAGCGTGACCGCCGAAGCCAGCAGAAACCCCATCGCCGCCAGCCCCGCCAACAGTCGGGCCTCGTCATGTATGGGCCGCATCGGCAGGCCGGTGAACAATTGCCAGCCATCCGGCTCGACCACGGCGCTGCCCAGCACCACCTGCCCCTCCGCGGTCTCGATCACCCCCGCGTCGGTCGATACAAGCGGGTCGAGCCGGGCGACGTCGATATTGTCGTAGCGCCGCTCGGCAATGATGGCGGCCGTCCCTTCCGGCGACAGCGGGCGCAGCGGCCGGTATTTCCAGTCCGGCCTGCCGGTGAGGAAGATGATGCCCGTCTGGTCGGCCAGCCCCGTCAGTTCGCCGGTCTGCGTCCACGCCGCCTCAAGCGGAGACATATCCACCTTCACCACCACTACGCCGAGCGGACCAGAACTGTCCTGGACCAGCGCGGAAAGGAAATAACCCGGCTTGCCCGTGGTGACGCCCACTGCATAGTAGCGGCCCTCGCCACTGGCGATGGCATCCGTGAAGTACGGCCGGAAACTGTAATTTATGCCGACAAAGCTGCCCGGTTCGTCCCAGTTGCTGGCCGCCAGGGTCGTGCCCGCCGGATCCAGCAGATAGATTTCGTCGGCCCCCGAAAGCGCGCGCACCGATTGCAGGTATCGGTTGGTGCGCTGCTCGGTCTCGGCCCCGGAAGCTGTCAGCATGGCAATGATCCGGGCGTCTTCGCCGACCACGCCCGCCAGGTAGCGGAACCGCTCGACCTCGCTCTCGACCGAGCGCAGCGTGATGGTCAGCCGATCCTGCAGCTCAGCGGCAACCCGCGCCTTGCCGTTCTCCAGAGCCGCCCACCAGACGGCAACCGACAGCAGGCCGGCAACGGCAAGAATTCCCGCCACGGCAAAGTGCACGCGCCTGATCGCAAGACTCTTCACTGGCAGGACAGTCCTCCCTGTCGTTCCCCGATACTGGCAGAGCCGTGTCGGCAGGAACAGAGCCATCTGTCGCATGCACCGCTACCGGCTCTCCTCACCCAATAGGCCATCGATGTGGCGGAGCGTGTTCCTGTTGGCGGCGCCCATTGGCGGCTTGCCTGTCATTTTCAAAGGGCAATGCCGCAGGCGGTTGCGATGCCGCCGGAACAGAAGTCGATGAGGGTATCCTCCAGGCGCGACAGAGGCAGGTTTCCCGGTTGGTCCGAAAGCGAGGAAATGCGCACGGTTGAGGCCACGATCGAGAGCATGCTCGACACCGCCATGACGAAGGCCGAGGCCAGGCGGGTGCGGTCGATGCCGGGGTGTATCCGGACGATCGCCTCCAGATACTCACGGGCCACCGGATCGTAGTGATCCTTGACCCGTGGGTACCAGCGTTCGTCGCTGACCAGATGGGCGATCAACCTCGCATAGGCCTGCCATTGCGGGTCCCCGCCTGAGGCCATGCCCACATAGGGGTGGACGTAGGCGGCCACGATGTCGCGCAAGGTCGGGACTGCCGGTGGGGCCGCGAACAGCTGTGCCAGCGCCTTGCGCCGCCCTTCGGAAAGGACCGAGACGCGCCGCTCGACGATGGTTTCGAACAGTTCGGCCTTGCTGCCGCCGTGGAACCCGACCATGCCGAGGGTAACCCCCGCCTGCTGGGCAATCTGACGGATGGATACCCCGTCAAAGCCGATATCGGCAAACAGGCGCTCGGCCGCGTCCAACACCTTCTCTCTCGTTGCCTCACCGCGCACGATCCGGCCGTCTAGCTTGGCTGCTTCCTTCTGGGTCATTGGGAGAGGCCTCTCGTTCTCACTTGACTAATTATACATACGTATGAATATTAAGGTCAACCCGATCCAGTCGGGTCTACCAAAGGGAGGACAACTTGGTAAGGTTCGTAACGGCTCTGGCGGGCCTCTTCGCCCTGGTCGCGGTTCCGGCCGTCGCACAACCACTAACCCTGGGGACGACCCCCAACCCGGCACCGGCCGCCGTGTTCGTTGCCGACGACCAGGGGCTGTTCGAGGCTCATGGCGTCGATGTCGAAGTGCAGATCATTGCCACCGACGCAACCATCCCGGCAGCACTAGTTTCCGGCTCCATTGCCCTCGGCTCGGTGACCCCGACAACGCTTCTGAGCGCGGTTTCCAACGGCATCGACCTGGTGGTGCTTTCCGGCACGACGGTCACAACGCATGAGTCAAAGGATGTCGCCATCCTGGCTGGCACGAATTCCGGCATCGCGGCGACCGCCGACTTTGCCGGCAAGACGGTCGCTGTGCCCAGCCTGGGTGCCGTGCTGGACGTCATGCTGCGCACCTGGCTCGACCAGAACGGCGTCGACCCCAAGAGCGTGCGGATCGTGGAGATCCCGCTGCCTCAGCACCCAGATCAGCTCAAGGCCGGGCAGATCGACGCGACCATCACCGTGGACCAGTTCGCCCAGC
>CAMLOA010000080.1 GCA_946481445.1 uncultured Devosia sp.
CGGGCCGTGACGCGGTTGCCGAGCGCCTTCCCGGCATCATAGAGCGCCACAGGTTCGATTTCGTCGTGGTCAACGGCGAGAATGCCAGCCATGGGCGCGGGCTGACCGAGCCGCATTTCCACGGGCTGCGCGAGGCGGGGGCCGACATCGTCACCCTGGGAGACCATGCCTTCGACCAGCGCGATACCCTCAGCTATATCGAACGCGAGACGACGCTGATCCGGCCCCTCAACATGCCCGAGGGCACGCCGGGGCGTGGCGCCATGTTCATCGAGGGCCGCAACGGTCACCGCGTCCTGGTCATCAATGCCCTGGGCCGGGTGTTCATGGGTCCGGCGGATGATCCATTCCGCGCCGTCGAGGCTGCGGTTGCAGCTTGCCCGCTGGGCGAGCAGGCGGATGCCATCATCGTGGATTTCCACACCGAGGCGACTTCCGAAATCCAGGGAATGGGCTATTTCCTCGATGGCCGTGTCTCGCTGGTGGTGGGCACCCACACCCATATTCCCACGTCCGACCTGCGCATCCTCAAGGGCGGCACGGCCCTGATGGCCGATGCGGGCATGTGCGGCGATTTCGATTCCATCATCGGGGTCGATCCCGAGGAACCGCTCAACCGGTTCCTCTTCGGCATTGCCAATGGCCGCTTCACGCCTGCCGAGGGTGAGGCGACGCTGTGCGGCGTGGCGGTGGAGACCGATCCGCGAACCGGCCTGGCCACCAGCGTCCAGCCGGTCCGCATCGGTGGCGTCCTGGCCCAGGCCGAACCCCGGTTCGACTGAGCCCCTCCCGCGTCCGGGCGGACTTTTCTTTTGCCCACTGCCCCCCTATAAGCGGCGCCAACTCAGTTTTCGACGCTTCCGAGGTTACCGAATGGCCGGGCATTCCCACGCCAAGAACATCATGCACCGCAAGGGCAAGTCCGACGCGGCGCGCTCCAAGGTCTTTTCCAAGCTGGCGCGTGAAATCACCGTCGCCGCCAAGATGGGCATGCCAGATCCGGCCTTCAACGCCCGCCTGCGCCTGGCCGTGACCAATGCGCGCGCCCAGTCCATGCCCAAGGACAATATCGATCGCGCCATCAAGAAGGCCATCGGGTCGGACGGCGAGAACTATGACGAAATCCGCTACGAGGGCTATGGCCCCGGCGGCGTCGCCATCATCGTCGAGACGCTCACCGACAATCGCAACCGCACCGCGTCCAATGTGCGCTCCTACTTCTCCAAGAATGGCGGCGCCATGGGTGAAACCGGTTCGGTCGGCTTCATGTTCGACCGTGTCGGGGAGATCACCTACCCGGCCGGCGCCGGTTCGGAGGACAAGGTGATGGAGGCCGCCATCGAGGCGGGTGCCGACGACGTCGAGAGCGACGAGGAAGGCCACTACATCTATACCAGCTTCGAGACCATGGCCGAGGTTTCGGCGGCGCTCGAGAAAGTGCTGGGCGAAGCTGAATCGGTCAAGGCGATCTGGAAGCCGCAGACCAATACGGCCATCGACGCTGAAAAGGGCGCGACCCTGATGAAGCTGATCAGCACGCTCGAGGAAGACGATGACGTGCAGAACGTCTATTCGAACTTCGAGATGAGCGACGAGGACATGGCCAAGCTCGAAGGCTGAGGCCAGCTCCAGGACGTCAATGGGGGCGGTGCCGGCGGGTGCCGCCCCTTGTTCATGCGCTGGCGCGCATGTCGACGAACGGGTGGTCGTCGACATGCACGATGGTCACCCTGTTGCGCCCGGTCTGCTTGGCGCCATAGAGGCGCTGGTCGGCAATGCGGAACAGGTCGGAGAACGCGGCCTGGCCGGTGAAGACCACGCCCCCGACACTGACCGACAGGCTGCGCTGACGGCCATCGGGCGCAAAGACAGCCAGGTTCACCGAACGGCGGATGCGCTCGGCAACGGCATGGGCGGACTGCTGGTCGGCCCCCGGCAGGAAGACGCCGAACTCTTCCCCGCCCATGCGGCCCACCAGGTCCCCCGCCCGCAGCACGGCACGAATCGAGCGCGCGATGATGGTCAGCGCCTCATCGCCGGCATCGTGGCCGAACAGGTCGTTGATTGCCTTGAAGTTATCCGCGTCGATCATGAGCAGGGCACCGCCGGGATTGCGATCGCCCTGGCTGACCACGCTGGTGACCTTGCCGGTAAAGGCGCCCCGGTTGAGGCAGGCGGTCAGGCTGTCGGTGCGCGCCACCAGGCCGAGGCGGACATTGGTAATGGCCAGCCCGCGCAGGCGCATGCTGAGATAGAAGAAGAGCGGCGCCCCCAGCAGGATCGGCAGCACGGTCGCGCTCACGAGCGAGCGGCGCAGTGCCTCCGGTCCCAGGCCGTCGAACACCAGGGCGTTGAACGTCACGGAAATGAGCACGCAGGCCAATGTGCCGAACAGCGTCCATCGTCCCACGCTGGACCAACTCTGCAGGGCCGTCAAAGTCTTGGATGTCATGGACGTTTCTCTCGGCTGAAAATGGTCGGTCGGCAATGGCAGGCGGGGGTAGGCTGGTCGGCGGCTCCGTGGTCAGGCGGCCTGCATCAGGGCCACCCGGTCACGGCCTTGCTGCTTGGCTTCGTAGAGGCGTTGGTCGGCGAGGCGATAGAGATCGCCAAAGGCCGTGAGAGTGGTGAATGCGGCGCCCCCCACGCTCACCGACAGCGTATGGTTCTGGCCGTTGGGCATGAACGGGATGGCGGAGACGGCGCGCCGGATCCGCTCGGCCACATGGTCGGCGGCGACCAGGTCGGCACCCGCAATGAAGATGCCGAACTCTTCGCCGCCCAGGCGCCCGACCAGGTCCGTGGCGCGCACCGACCGGCGGATGGCATCGGCGATCAGCCGCAGCGCTTCGTCCCCACACTGGTGCCCGAAGCGATCGTTCACGGCCTTGAAGTCGTCGGCATCCACCACCAGGAAGGCGCCCGCTTCGCTGCTCCTGCCGGCCGCGCGGCGGTCCAGCTGGCTGCTGACGGCGCTGGCAAAGGCGCCGCGGTTGAGGCAGGTGGTCAGCCAGTCCGTGGTCGCCATATGTCGCAGCTGCTCGTTGGCATGGCGCAATTGCTCGTGCCTGAGCATCAGGAACAGGGTCATCGGACCGCCGAGCGCCAGGGGCATGATGATGGATATCGCAAGGCCGGGCACGTTGATGCCGGCCGAGAAGATTTCCATGAAGAGATTGGTGCAGATGACCGAAATGGCCACGGAGATGGCGGTGAGTAGTCCCGTTACGCGGTAGATTCGAAGCCAAGCGCGCTTCGGCAGATCCTTTCGGAGTCCGGTCATCAACAAGCCCCTGCATTCCCGTGCGGGACACTAGGGGGCTTTGGCTGAAGATGGTGTTTGCGGGGTAGATACAATTTTATCGATCGGGCGGTTTTCCACTGGCGCTGTTGCCTTTTTGTTCACTTAGAGCTTGGTAGCGTGGGCGGACGGGCATAAGGATGGCTCATGCAAACGGCGACGCGAATCATCGGCATCGATCCCGGCCTGCGGCGCTGCGGCTGGGGGATCATCGAAACCTTGGGCAACCGGCTGACCTTCGTGGCCGCGGGCACCATCAAGCCGCCGATCGAGGGAAGCCTCGCCGCGCGGCTGGCCGTGCTGTTCGCCGAACTGGGCATGGTCCTCAACCAGTATTCTCCGCAGGAGGCGGCCGTGGAGGAGACCTTCGTCAATGCCGGGGCCCGGTCGGCACTGATCCTGGGCCAGGCGCGCGGCGTCGTGCTGCTCGCGCCGGCGGCGCGTGGCCTGCCGGTAGCCGAATATGCCGCCAACCTGGTCAAGAAATCGGTCGTGGGGACCGGCCATGCCGAAAAGGGGCAGGTCGCGCTGATGGTCAAGACGCTGATGCCGGCGGCCGATGTAAAGGGTGCCGATGCGGCCGACGCGCTGGCTATCGCCATCTGCCATGCGCATCACCGCGTGGGCCTGGCGCAGGCGAGGACATTTGCATGATCGGCAAGCTCAAGGGGCTGGTGGACAGTCTGGGGGAGGATACGGCCCTGATCGACTGCGGCGGCGTCTGCTATGAAGTGCACGCATCGAGCCGGACATTGCAGGCCCTGCCGCGGGTCGGCGAGTCGGCCGTGGTCTTCATCGAGACCATCGTGCGCGAGGATATGATCCGCCTCTATGGTTTTGCCAGCGAGGCGGAAAAGGGCTGGTTCAACCTGCTGATGACCGTGCAGGGCGTGGGGGCCCGGGTGGCGCTGTCCATCCTCTCCGCGCTGTCGCCGTCGGAGCTTTCCAGCGCCATTGCGCTGCAGGACAAGGCCATGGTCGGCCGCGCCAACGGCGTCGGCCCCAAGCTGGCGGTGCGCCTGGTTACCGAACTCAAGGGCAAGGTTCCCACCGGCCCGGGCATCGATGCCGGAACGCTGGGCCTGCAGGCGGCGCTGGGCGAGGGCAGGGCGTCGGGCAATGTGGCCGATGCCGTCTCGGCCCTCACCAATCTGGGCTATTCGGGCGCCCAGGCCTCGGCGGCCCTGGGCCGCGTGGTGGCGCGGGAAGGCGAGGGCACGGCGACCGAAAAGCTGATCCGGCTTGGGTTGCGGGAACTGAGCAGCTAGGGTGCACCCGCACTGGAGGAGAAATGCAATGCGGCCTGGCATGAAGATTTCGAGCGCGGTTGCCGTCTGCCTGGCGGCCCTCATGGTTCCGCACGTGGCCCATGCGGACCAGAACGAGGCCGTGGCGGTGACAATCTGGTTCGTGGAAGCAGACGGCTCGACCAAGCCCTATTACTTCCACGATCTCAACAATCCGCTGCCGCGCTGGTCGTGCGAGGCGCGCCTCGACTATCTGACCAAGCAGTTTTACCGGATGACGCGCTCCAATCCCGATCTCAAGGACAAGCAGGCGGTAAAGTCCGGCTGCGTCGCCGTCAGTGCCATCGGCCAGGACTGATCGTTGACCTCTCTGACCTCAGCCGCCGCCGGCCGCGATGAACCCCTCGACGTCGCCTTGCGCCCGTCCGGCTTTGCCGATTTCGTTGGCCAGGCCGATGCCCGCGCCAATCTCGAAGTGTTCATCGAGGCCGCCAGGAAGCGCGGCGCGGCGCTGGACCATGTCCTGTTCGTGGGACCGCCGGGCCTGGGCAAGACCACGCTGGCGCAGATCATCGCCAAGGAACTGGGCGTAGGCTTCCGCGCCACCTCGGGCCCGGTCATCGCCAAGGCCGGCGACCTCGCCGCGCTGCTCACCAACCTCGAAGAGCGCGACGTGCTCTTCATCGACGAGATCCACCGGCTCAATCCGGCGATCGAGGAAGTGCTCTATCCGGCGATGGAGGATTTCCAGCTCGATCTGATCATCGGCGAGGGGCCGGCGGCGCGCTCTGTGCGCATCGATCTGGCCAAGTTCACCCTTGTTGGCGCCACGACCCGGGCGGGCCTGCTCACAACGCCCCTGCGCGATCGCTTCGGCATTCCGGTTCGCCTCAATTTCTACACCCCCCAGGAACTGGTGCAGATCGTCACCCGGGGGGCGCGCCTGCTCGGCATGCCCATGGCGCCAGATGGGGCTATGGAGATTGCGCGCCGCTCGCGTGGCACGCCGCGCATTGCCGGGCGCCTCCTGCGCCGCGTGACCGATTTCGCGCTGGTCGACGGGGCGGGGCAGATCGACCGGGCGCTCGCGGACAAGGCGCTGTTGCGCCTCGACGTCGATTCGCGTGGCCTCGATCAGCTCGACCGGCGCTATCTCACCACCATTGCCGATTTCTACAATGGCGGTCCGGTTGGCATCGAGACCATCGCCGCCGCCCTCAGCGAGCCGCGCGACGCCATCGAGGAGATCGTCGAGCCCTATCTCATCCAGCAGGGCTTCATCCAGCGCACCCCGCGTGGCCGCATGCTGACCGGCACGGCGTTCCAGCATCTGGGCAAGGTCGTCCCGCAAGGGTTTGTCGGCCTCCAGGCGAACCTGTTCGAGGAGGGCGAGGAATGAGCAGCGAACGTATCATCCTCAGCTTTCCGGGCGGTGGAACACGCTTCAACTTCCGCGTTGCCGGCGCGGCCATCCGCGACGGGCATGTGCTGGTCTGCCGCGAGGACGACGACGATTACTGCATGCTGCCGGGCGGCCGCGTCGAGATGGGGGAGGCCACCGATAGCGCGCTGCTGCGGGAAATGGCCGAGGAACTGGCCATGCCGGTGACCGCGGGCGCCCTGCTCTTCACCTATGAGAGCTTCTATGGCCGGGCCGGGGACCGCTATCACGAGCTGGGCTTCGTCTATGCCATTGACCTGCCGGATCACGTGCGGCCCGACGGGACGCAGCCATTCCTGGTGCGGGAGGACGAAGGTCACCTGCTGCAGTTCTCCTGGCTGCCGCTCGCAGGATCGGCGCTGGCCGAGGCAAGCCTGCAGCCGCCCTGGCTGCCCGAGCGGCTGCGCGCGCTGACGCCGGGGCCGCAAAACGTCATCTTCCGCGCTGCCGAGCCCGCCCGATGAGCCCCCAGGATTCGCTCGCGGCCACGGTCAAGCTGAGCCGCCCAGCCCATCGGGCCCTGGCCCAGGCGGGTATCGTCACCTTTGCCGACCTTGCCACCTGGACGCAGAAGGATGTCGCGGCGCTGCATGGTATCGGGCCCCGATCCTTCCCCGAACTGACAGCGGCCCTGGCTGCTCGCCGTCTGGGTTTCCGTCAGCCATGACCCACCATTTCCCCGTCCGCATCTACTACGAGGACACCGACTTTTCGGGCAATGTCTACCATGCCGCCTATCTCAAGTTCTTCGAGCGCGGCCGCACCGAGTTCCTGCGCGAAGCAGGCATCCACCATTCCGAACTGGCGGCCGAAGGCATTGCCTTTGCCGTGCGGTCGATGGACATCCAGTTCGACGGCGCGGCACGCATCGATGACCTGCTGACGGTCACCACCTCCGTTGCGGCCATTTCCGGCGCCAGGCTGACGCTGAACCAGGCAATTCTTCGTGATGAGACGGTGCTGACGCGGGCCAGGGTGATGGTCGTGGCCATCAAGACCAGCGGTGGCCCGGCCCGCATGCCCAAGGCGATCCTCGAGCTGTTTGGGAGTTCCCGGTAGGCCGCATGGCTCGCCGAAAGGTCTTCGAGAAGGCAACCCGGCCCCTTGCCGACTCTCTTTGTTAACCAATCCTTGACCATAATTGCGGCAATCGGATCAAAGGTCCGCGTCCCGGCCGCCGCAGGCTGGTTTGCCGGGCTTTTCTCTTAATTTTGACAGAATTCCACCCCATCGCCGAAAGGGCAGGGGTCGGGGCAGAACGAACCGGGCCGAAAGGAAATTCACTTCATGGAAGCCATGGATGCGGTGGGGGCGGTCGCCCCCCATGCGGACCTGTCCATCTGGGGCCTGTTCTGGGCCGCCGACTGGATCGTCAAATCGGTGATGCTGGGCCTGCTGGGCGCCTCGATCTGGTGCTGGGCCATCATCATCGACAAGACCATCACCTATCGCC
>CAMLOA010000081.1 GCA_946481445.1 uncultured Devosia sp.
CCAGATAGGTCCGCGCCTTCGCCCGCCAGCGGTCCGGCGTCGCCGGCTCCGGATCGAGCAGGTGCGCCAGCGACAGGCGGGCCCGCAGGGCGGCGCGGAAGGCACCATAGGCATGCCGCAGATCGTCCCTGATCATCGGACCCAGGCCGCGCTCCAGGGCGGCCAACAGGATGGGTCCGACCCACGGCGCGCCGAGCAGGGCGCATTCGAGCCCCAGATAGTTGACCTCGTCATAGGGGTCCAGGATCCGCATGCGCTCATCGAATTCGAGGCAATCGATGATGACCGGCGGATTCCGCAGGCAAACATGTTCCGGCCGCAGGTCGCCATGGCCCTCGACAATGCAGCCGGCGGCGATGCGTGCGCCGATCTGGGGCCTGACCCGGGCCAGGAGCCCGTCGATGCGATCGAGCAGGGTGGCGGCGTCGGGCCGCGCCAGGCCGAGTTCTTCCCGAAGCAGGACCTGGCGATTGACCCGGCTTTCCTGGTCCAGATGTGCCAGATAGGTCTCGCCGTCGGCAATGCGCGGCGTCGACGACCGATAGAACCGTGCCAGCGTGTCGCCGACCCGGGCCACCTCGTCCCGGGTTGCCGCTTGCGCCCGGATTCGGGCATCGAGCATGTCGGCTTCCGCCAGTTGGGTCATTTCGACCATCCACTCGACGACTTCGCCCTCGCCCGTCATCGTCAGCTGCCCCGAAGGCAGCCGACGCAGGGACACCAGCCGCCGGTAGACATCGCCTGCCAGCCGCCGGTTGAGCACAAGCTCGGCGCGGCAGTTCCGCAGTCGCGCCGCCAGCGTCGAGAAGTCGAGAAACGGGTAGATGACCGGCTTCTTGAGCTTGTAGACCAGGGTCCCAGTGAGGAACAGCCAGGACATGTGGGTCTCGCGCACCTCCACGCCTGCCGGTCCGTGCGGGTGGTTCGAGGCTTGGCTGAGGAAGCGCACCTTGTCCGCGATGGGCACGTCCGGTGGTGGTGCGGGTCCGGAGACGTCCCGGCCCCGGCCATTGCTCTCTCTGGCACTGGACATGGCTGCCCCTGTCTGGAAAAGCGGGGTTGTTGGCCCCGCTCCGGGTTGGACCGGCCGATGATGCGCTCAGGTCGTCGTCACGGTGATACGGCGCTTGGGGGGCTGCGCATTGGGGTTCTTGGGCAGTTTTACCCGCAGCACGCCATTGGCATAACTCGCCTGGATCTTGTCGGCGCTGACATCGCCGGGAAGGGCGAAGCTGCGTTCGAAGGAACCGAAGCGGCGCTCGTGCAGGTAGCGGTCGGCATTCTTGTCGCTTGTGTCCTGGCGCTTTTCCCCATGGATGCTGATGGCGCCATCGACGAGGGAGACCTCGATGTCCTTTTCGTCCATCCCCGGCATTTCCGCCGTTATCTCGTAAGCGTCCGGGTTCTCCACCACATCCACCGCCGGCACTGCGAACCAGTCCGCATCACCGTTGGCCGGACCCGTGAGGGGGCCGCTGGACAGGGACAGGGGCGCGAGCCACAGGTTTCGGTCAAGTTCTCCGAACAGCCGGTCGAACTCACGGCGGATGCTGTCGAACGGCTGCCCGAATGCCAGGCCCCGTCCCGGGGACCTCGTGCCCTCTTTCACCGTCAGGTTGCTTCCACTGTTAGCCATTTTGGCACTCCGTGTTGATGATGGAGGCATTCAACAACAATGGCCGGCGCTGAACTTGACGCCCGTCAAATGTCGGCTGGCAGCGATCCTTTGATGGGCGTCAACACAGCCGGCAACCAAAGGGATCTTGCTGGCATTGCGATGACATCAACCTGCAAGCGGAGTGCGATCATGCCGTTCGAGAATCGCGCAGATGCCGGGCAGCGGCTGGCACGGATGCTGCAGCAATACCGGGATGATCATCCCCTCGTGGTCGCCCTGCCCCGCGGCGGGGTCCCCGTGGCCGCTGAGATCGCGCATGCGCTGGAGGCGCAACTGGACGTTCTGATCGTGCGCAAGATCGGCGTCCCCTTCCACCCCGAGCTGGCCATGGGGGCGGTTGTCGAGGGCAACCCGCCGGTCACCCTGCGCAACGAGGACGTCATCGCCATGGCCAGGGTGACAGACGTCGATTTCCATGCCGTGCGGGACCGCGAACTGGCCGAAATCGAGCGACGGCGGCAGCGCTACCGCGCGCACGCGGTCCCGGCCGTCCCGACGGAGGGGCGTACCGTCATTCTCGTGGACGACGGCGCCGCCACCGGGGCCACGCTCCGCGTCGCCATTCGCGCCTTGCGCCAGGGCCGGCCGGCCCGCATTGTCGTGGCGGTGCCCGTGGCCGCTGCCCAGGCCCTGGCCGCGCTCCGCTCGGAGGCCGACGCCGTCACGTGCCTCGAGGCCCATGAGGATCTCGACGCCATCGGCCGCTATTACCGCGACTTCGGCCAGGTGGACGACGAGACCGTTCTGCAGGTTCTGGCCCGGCAGGCACCAGGCGTCAGGCCGTCTCGCGCATAGCCTCGAGATAGGCCTCAATCTCGATGACGGGCATCCGGCACAGGTCCTTGGTGATCTCGGCCACCAGGACCTCGCGGGTGGCCCGGCCCAGTTCTGTCCTCAGGCTCCCCATGGCGCGTGCTGGCGCGGCGATCACCAGGGCTTCCACACCCTGCGCGACCACGATGCGTTCCAGGTCATCGGCCAGCTCGGCCAGAAACTTCTGTTCGGCTAGGTCATGCAGGTTGGAAGCCTCCACCGCGCTGCGCCCCCTGCCCACCGACGAGAATGAACGGCCGGGACGGTCGGCGCCCATGTCACGCGTGGGCGCATCCGGATTGGCCTTCATCTCGCGCAGCCGCAGATTGATATGGAGGCCATCGCCCGCGTTCTGAAACAGCATTGCCTTGGAACCATCGCATACCAGTATCCAGCTCTGGGCCGGGATGATCAGTCTGTCCATCTAGGTCTCTCCTTTGGGCGCCATAGCCCATCAAACCTCTGTTCGCGCGGCGAGGAATTGACGCTCGTCAAGGCGGCTGTGCGGCGCCATCGGGCAATCTGGCCGCCTGTCAACGAGGAGGCTGAAAATGCGGACACTGTCGCGCAGGCTGTTCCTGGCATCGGGCGCGGCGCTCGCCACGCTTCTGGGTCGTCCCGGTGCGGCGCGCGAGACAGCGAACGTCTCCGTCCGCCAGGCGCTCGAGCAACGGCGTTCGACGCGGCTCTATGCCGCCGAACCAATCGATGCCGAAACCATGCTCGGGCTGCTGTTTGCCGCCAATGGCGTCAATCGGCCCGAGATCGACGGGCGCACGGCGCCCTCCTGGCATGGCGCCAAGGATGTCGAGATCTACGTCGCCCAGGGCGGTGGCGTGGACTGGTTCAATACCAGCGCCAACAAGCTGGTCCGCGTTATGGACGAGGATATCCGCACCATGACCAGCCCGGAGCCCTTTGTGGGCAAAGCGCCGGCTGTGCTGATCTATGTGTCCGATTTCAACAGGCTACGGGAGTCAGCGGCCAGCTTTGAAGCCGGCCAGCCCGAGGAGGTCACGGCGCGCCAGCACGAGATCGCCGCCTATGTCGATACGGCCGTCATCGCCCAGAATGTCTACCTCTTCTGCGCGGCGGAAGGCCTGGGGACGTGCCTGGTCGGGGGAGCCGACCCGGCCGCGATCAGCGAGGCGCTCAACCTCAAGCCGCACCAGCAAGTCACCTACGTTCAGCCGGTGGGCTACCCCGCGGAGTGAGAGGAGGTTCGACCCCTGCAGCACCGCCCCCCTGCGCCCTGTCCGCGGCATGGATGAGGTAGGTACTTCACCGAGTGTTAAGGGTTACGTGCGACTACCTAACCAAACGGTACATCGGGAGTGGATCCACGGGTTGCCCGGATATCGTCCGGTTGGGGGCTGACGTGAACATCCGGCGCTTCATACGAAACGAACGCGGCGCGACGGCGATCGAATTCGCCCTGCTGGTCGGGCCGTTTCTTCTTGTCGTGCTGGCTTCCATCGAGATCGGGATCAAGGCGTTCATCCAGGCCGATCTCGACCGCATGCTGACGGAGCTGACCTCCGACCTCTCCATGACCTTCAACGATGCCGAAGACGCGGCGGACTACATCACGACGACCGCCTGCGACCGGGCGAGCCTGCTCCTCGACTGCAACGAACTCGACGTGGGGGCCACCGTCGTGGATGGCCGGCTGTTCGACTATCGCAACGCCTCCCTGTCCGGCACCTGGGATGTCGGCTGTCCCGGGGACACCGTGATCATCGAGCTGACCTACGGCTATTTCGACGTCCTGTTCCCCTTCGCCATCGCCGATATCGTCCAGGTCGATGGCGCCAAGCGCTATCGCAGCAGGGCAGTGCTGCGCCGGGAACCGATCCTTGCGGGGAATGACAATTGCGCCGCCTGATGCGTCGGCTGTGGCGCGACCAGGGCGGGGTCGCCGCCACCGAATTCGTGCTCGTCGTTCCGATGCTGCTCGTCGTTCTGCTGGCGGTGATCGAATTGTGCAACTTCACCCTGCAGAATCGAAGGGCCCAGCAGGCCGTCATCCTCGCTGCGGAGTTCATGAGCCGCGACGGCGACAATGTGCTTTCCGTTTCGGAACGTCACGTCGTTGAAGACATATGGATGATCGTGAACCCGACGGCCCATGCGGCGACTGTCGCCCGGGGCGGGCAATGGGCCAATGGCTATAGCCGCGCCCTGTCCTCGGTTGATTTCCAGGCTGCCGACGACTGCAACCAGGACGACTGCGAGCTCTTTGCCGAAGTCCAATGGAGCTTCCTGTTTGCCGACATCATCGACAATCCGGTGTCCATGGATTGCGACGCGGAAATCTCGGAAGACGACAACCTGAACGGCCTTAACATTCCGGTCGGCTTTGTCGGCCGGGCCCCCATTGTCGTCGCCAATTTCACCTATCCGTATTTCCCCCTGATCCAGGGCTGGCTGTTCCCCGCGCTCGAGCAGCATGTGAGCGCCGTTCGCAAGACACGCAACGGCGTCGCGCTTCAACACCAGACCGATGGATACGTGGATCAATGTTGAAGGCTCTGGGGCGCCTATGGACGGACGAGAGGGGCAACTTCGCCATCATGGCGGGGCTGCTGATCCCTTTGATCCTGACGGCCGCCGGTGTGGGTATCGATTACGGCATTGCGCTCAGTTCGGCGCAGAAGCTGAACTCCGCCGCCCAGGGCGCCGTGCTGGCCGGCCTGAGCGAGGTGCAGGTCAGAAGCGAGCGTGGCGAGGAGATCGACGAAGACCTGCTGGCCGAAGCGATCCTGGGCTTCTTCGAGGCCACCTCGGGGGGGTTGGTATCCACCGACGTGCTGAGCGCCACGCCCCATGTGGTCATCGACAACAATGAAATCTCGGCAACGCTGCAATACACGGCCGACTACAAGACAACCATAATCGGCATCTTCGGCAAGGACACGGTCGCCATTGCCAATCAGGCGCGAGCGGTCGTCACGCTGCGCTCCTATGTCGGCATCAACATCCTGGTCGACACCTCTCAGTCCATGGGTATCGGCGCCACGGACAACGACCAGAGACTGGTCGCCAATGTCCTCAACTGCGCATTTGCCTGCCACATCAACCAGGCCAGGGGCAATTCCAACTATGACCGGGCGCGCGCGAACGGGGCGACCATGCGCATCGACGTGGCCCGAAGCTCCATCATCTCGGCCATAAACGTCATTGAGGAGGCTGCATCGTTCGACGACCAGATCCGGATCGGTCTGTTCACCTTCAACAATGATCTGGTGACGGTCATGCCGACATCAAACGACCTGTCCTCCGACTACGCCTACATGCGGAGCCTGGCAGCGAGCCAGATCGTGCTGGGCACCAATTACGGTGGGACCAACCAGGAAGAGGCCTTGAGCCAGATCGTCTCGCGCATTCCCGCCAATGGCACGGGACGGTCTCCCGACGACCGCCTGCAATATGTCATCGTCGTCACCGATGGGGTCGAGAGCGGTCAGGCCTGGCTGGCCAATCGCGGCTGGTTCCTGCACGCCTCGACGCGGACCAACTCGCCGCGCAAGGCTTATGCCGCCCACGAGGTCAATTATGCCTTGCGGACCGATGCCTGTACCGCGCTGCGCAATGACGGCGTCGAGATCTATTTCGTCTACACCGAGTACCTGGAACCGAAGTTCGGCTTCATCAGCTCCCATGATCGCCAGCGGTTCGACTTCGTCTCCAAGAGTCTGTTTCCCATCATCGAGACCCGGATGGCCAGTTGCACCGGCGACGCCGCCCATGTGCTGCACGCATCGACGCCCGCGGAAATCAACAACGCCTTTGTCGCGATTGCCCGGCGCCTGTCGTCTCCCCTTCGCCTCTACTGAAGCACTGCGAAAACGCCCCCGGCGTCATCAAGAACCGATGGCGCGTTCGCTGCCGGCGAAACTCAGCGGCCGTTTCGCTTCCGCCAGGCCTCGAACTCGACGGCGAATTCGTCCCTGGTCCTGGGATAGAGCCCGATGACCGGCGTCCCCGCCTTGACCTTCTCCACCACGAAATCCTCGTAGGCCGTCATCTCGACGGCCTCCTCGGCCACCTCGCCGGCAATGGCCTGCGGAATGACGATCACGCAGTCGTCGTCGCCTACGACAATGTCGCCGGGAAAGACCGCCACGTCGCCGCAGCCGATGGGGACGTTGAGATCGAGTGCCTCATGCAGAGTGAGATTGGTCGGGCTCGAGGGGCGGGTGTGATAGGCGGCAATATCAAGCGCCCCGATTGTCGCCGCGTCGCGGAAGCCGCCATCGGTCACCACGCCGGCAACACCCCGCACCATCAGCCGCGTCACGAGAATGTCGCCTGCCGAGGCGGCGCGCGGGTCCTTGCGGCTGTCCATCACCAGCACATGTCCCGCAGGGCAGCTTTCCACCGCCACGCGCTGGGGATGCTCGGGATTGCGGAATTCGCTCAGCTGGTTGCGGTCCTCGCGCGCGGGAATGTAGCGCAGGGTATAGGCCGGGCCGACCATGTTGACGCCCCTGGCCCTGACCGGGTGCACGCCCTGGATGACCTGGTTGCGCAGGCCGCGCTTGAACAGGGCGGTGGCGAGGGTAGCGACCGAAACGGTCATGAGCTTGTCGTGAAGGCCCTTGTCCATGCGGAATAGTCCTCAATCAGCTGGTTTCGGGAACTGGTTTGGCCTGGCGGATGGCTGGGGCCCGGACAGGTGACCCGCGTCCCGGCCCAAGGCGGGTGGGATAGCTCTACCGCGTTGCTCTTCGCGGCGCGAGTACCCTCGAGGGGCCCATGTTCGCGACAGTACCCCCGGACTGGCCGTGCCAACCCCGTTTGCAGGGTCATTCGGCAGCAAACGATCCGCCAGCAAACGCCCTTGACCGAGCACAGGCCGATGCGACCCGGCCCACCTTTGACACGGCCCTGCCTTAACAACTTCAATGACTTAGGAAGTGGCGGAGAGAGAGGGA
>CAMLOA010000082.1 GCA_946481445.1 uncultured Devosia sp.
GTGGTGCAGTTCGTCAAGGGCGTCTGGAACACCGGCGAGCGCACCGTGCTCGACAAGTTCCCAGAGCAGGTGACCATCAACGCCATGGGCGAGGGCTTCACCTGGGACGTGGCCGACCGGCAGCGCGACCTCGCCGCCGCCCGCAAGGCCTGGGAACAGGCCAAGGCGCTGATCGCCGATCCCAGCTATGACATGGTTCTGCTCGACGAGCTCAATATCTGCCTGCGCTATGACTACCTGCCCATCGAGGAGGTCGTGGCCGTCCTCAAGAACAAGCCGGTGGACAAGCATGTCATCGTCACGGGTCGCAATGCCAAGGACGAGTTGATCGAGATCGCGGACCTCGTCACCGAGATGACCGAGATCAAGCACCACTTCCGCGCCGGGGTGAAGGCGCAGAAGGGCATCGAGTTCTAGCAGCCGCGCGCGACCAAGCCCGGCGACGGCTCAGCACCCTTCTGCCACGAATGACCGCGCCAGCCCCTCGAGCACCGGGACCACCTGGTTGAGGTCGCGGATACTGTGTTCGATCCGGAAGGCCGCATAGGAGGCGCCGTCGCAGAGCGGGATCAGGCGCTGGTAAACCAGGCGATGATCGCGCTGGGCGGCGAACCAGGCCCATTGTGGCACCTGCACTTGCTCGGTCACGCTCCAGCCGTCGCCCTGTTCGGATGCGAGCCGCTCAGCAAACGCAGCCTCGAACGAGCCGGGCAACATGCCGCCCCAGACCAGCAGCGTCTGCTCGGCTTCGATGCGCGAGAATCCCTGGCCGTCGCCATTGTCGCTCTCGCCGTGGCCGACAAAGCCCGGTGGCACGTCGATTCCATAGCCGAAGCGGGCATTGGCATAGTGGCCCCAGCCCTGCGCGAGCGCGGGCGCAGCGAGTAGGATAGCGAGGACCAGGGCAGCAAGGCGCATGGCGGGAATCTGCCTTGAGGGCGCGTCGCCGGCAAGTCACATCCGGGTCAGACCACCACGATGCCCGAATGCTTCGCCTTGGCTTCTGGCTCGACATGGATGGTGATCTGCACGTCGCGCACCGCTTCCTTGAGCTTGGCCTCGATGCCGTCGCAGATGCTGTGTGCGGCCTCGACGCTCATCGTGCCGGGGACGACCAGATGGAAGTCGATGAAGGTCATGCGGCCCGCCTGCCTTGTGCGGATGTCATGGGCCTCGATGGCGCCTTCGGCATTGCCGGCAATGACCTCGCGAATCTGCTTCTGCGTCTCGGGCGGCACCGCCACATCCATCAATCCGCCGACGCTGTCGCGGATGACCCCCCAGCCCGACCACAGGATGTTGAGGGCCACCAGGCCTGCCAGGATGGCATCGAGCGGGGCCCACCCGGTGATGAAGACCAGCCCCAGGCCGACAAGCACGCCGATGGTGGAGACCACGTCGGTGAAAAGGTGTTTGCCATCGGCCTCGAGGGCCGGCGACCGCACGGCCCGGCCATGGCGGATGAGCACCAGGGCCCAGACCATGTTGATTGCCGTGGCGACCCCGCTGACGGCCAGGCCCTGCACCGGTGCGTCCGGCAGTTCCGGCGCCATCAGGCCCAGCGCCGCCTCGCGCACGATGAGTATGGCCGCCACGATGATCATGACCCCGACCAGGACGGCCGAGAAATACTCCACCTTGTGGTAGCCATAGGGCAGGGCGGCATCGGCCGGCTTCTGCGCCATCCGCACGGCCAGCAGCGCCGCGATCGCGGTAACGACGTTGACGATCGATTCCAGTGCATCCGAATAGAGCGCGATCGAGCCGGTCAGGTACCAGGCCAGGAACTTGAGGCCGAGCACGACCATCCCGACCAGCAGGCTTGCGGCGGCAATGGCCAGCGTGCGTTTGGCTGTGATGGTCATGATGCGCCCCGCGCTTGGTGAGGACTGGCCATAGCTTCATCCCGTCCACGCGGCAACCCCTTGAGTTTGCGACTGATTTTCAGAAGCATTTCCAGGTTCGCGACCGTGGCGCCAAGCCATTGATTGACCAGCCGCTTCGCCCCGCCTAGAACCGGACCAGCGCAGCGTTCCCATGACGGAACTGAAACAGAGCCCGGTGCGGTCGACCCAAATCGGGGACCAAGCCCGGGGCTGCATCGGTCTGGTGCGAACCTGCCTCTTGTTGGAAGAGGCATAGACGATGACTTCGAATCTGACTGGCCTGCAGACGGGCCCGATCGTGGCCGGAATCGGCTGCACCAGCACGGCGACGGCCGGCGACATCCTCCAGCTGCTCGAGGCGACCCTGGCCGAGGCCGGCATGGCGCCGACGCAACTGGTCGCAATCGCCTCCCACGAGTGCAGGCGCGACAGCCTGGCCCTCCGCGCCGCCGCCGCCAGCCTGGGGGTGCCGCTGCATTTCCACAGCGAGCCGGGCCAGGCCAGCGGCGTCTGCGAAGCGGCGGCGGCCGCCTTTGGCCCACTACTTGTCGGCAAGCGCAAATCGGCGCGGGTCACCTGCGCGATCGCGGCGGCGGTTCAGAGCCCCAGCGCGGCGATGGCGTCGTCCACGCTCGCCACTTCATGGGCGGGGCCATAGGCCGGACGAGAGATCATGATCACCTTGACCCCCAGCTTCCGCGCCGCTTCGAGCTTGGCCGCCGTCTGCGCGCCACCCGAATTCTTGGTGACCAGATGAGTGATCTCCTCGCGCTGCATCAAGGCGAGTTCGTCAGCCAGGTCGTAGGGCGGCCGCTGCTGGAGCAGGGTCGCGTGGCGCGGCAAGTCCCGGGCCGGCGCCTCGATCAGCCTGACGACGAACTGGCAATCGTCGCGCTCGAGGAAGGTTTCGAGCCCCATATGGCCGGTGGTGAGCAGCACGTCGGCATTGGGGGGCAGGGCGGCAGCCGCCTCGGCAACCGTTTCCACCGTGATCCAGTCGGCACCCAGGGGCTGTTCCCAGGCCGGGCGCATATAGCGCACGAGCGGCACGCCGGTGGCCTGGGCGGCGGCGACGGCGTTGATGGAGATGAGGCCAGCATAGGGATGGGTGGCATCGACCAGCCGCTCGATTCCGGCCGCGCGCAGATAGGCTGCGAGGCCGGGAATGCCCCCGAACTTGCCCATGCGCAAGTTGCCCTCGGGCAGGATGGGGTCTTGCGTCCGGCCCGCCAGGGAGGTCGTAACGTCATGGCCCTCCGCATGCAGCCTGTTGGCCAGTTCCCGCGCTTCCGCCGTGCCGCCAAGGATCAGAATCTTCATCGCTTTTCCGCTGCTCCGTGGCGCCAATGTGCCCATTCGGACCTCGCTTCTCAAGGGTGGCCGGACAGATGAGCGCACAAGATAGCGAATACGGGGGCGGGGGCCATTTTGCCCGGCTCGACCACGCCGATTTTCCGGCACTGCGCCCGGGCGAAGTCTGGCTGGTGGGAGCCGGTCCGGGCGGACCGGGCCTGGTGACGCTTTTGGCCTACCATGCCCTCGGGCAGGCCGATGTGATCGTGCATGATGCGCTGGTTTCACCCGACCTGCTGGCGCTGGCGCCCCTGGAAGTGGAACGGATCTTCGCCGGCAAGCGGGGCGGCAAGCCGTCGCCGAAGCAGGCCGACATATCCCTCCAGCTCATCGATCTGGCACGGGCCGGCAGGCGGGTCCTGCGGCTCAAGGGCGGCGATCCCTTCATGTTCGGCCGTGGCGGCGAGGAGGCCGGCGCCCTGGGGCGGGCCGGCATACCGTTCCGCATCGTGCCAGGCATTTCCGCCGGGCTCGGCGGACTGGCCTATGCCGGCATCCCGGTGACGCACCGCGACACCAATCAATCCGTGCTGTTCCTGACCGGCCATGACGAATCGGGCGCCGTGCCGCATGCGGTCGACTGGGCGGCGGTGGCCCATGCGGCGCCGGTGATCGTCATGTTCATGGCCGTCAAGCACCTCAATTCCATTGCCGAAAGGCTGCTGGCCGCGGGGCGCGACCGCGACGACCGCCTCACCATCGTCTCGCATGCGGCCACGCCGCACCAATCGGTGATCGAGACGACATTGGGGGCGGTCGGCGGGCTGGGCGAGGTGCCGACGCCGGCCATCGTCGTACTCGGGCCGGTCGGTGGATACCGGCAGGCGCTCGACTGGTATATCGGCGAATTGCGGAGGCACGTCTTTGGCTAGGGGGCTGGTGATTGCCGCGCCGCGGTCCGGTTCGGGCAAAACCGTGATCACGCTGGGCCTGCTGGCGGCCCTGCGCCGCCGGGGCATCGTGGTTGCGCCGGCCAAGACCGGGCCGGACTATATCGACCCGGCCTTCCTGGCGCGCGCGGCACTGCGCGAGGCGGTCAACCTCGACCCCTGGGCCATGAGCCCCGGCCGGATCGGGGCCTTGGCCGGCTTGCAGGCGATCGGCGCGGACCTGCTGGTCGTCGAGGGCGTGATGGGCCTGTTCGACGGCGCCGCGGACGGGGCGGGATCGACCGGCGACCTGGCCGAGATGCTGGGCCTGCCCGTCGTGCTGGTGGTCGATGCAGAGCGGCAGAGCCAGTCGGTGGCGCCGCTGGTGGCCGGATTTGCCAATTGGCGCAAGGGCGTGCGCGTGGCCGGCGTGATCCTCAACCGCGTCGCCTCGACCAAGCATGAGCGCATGCTGACGACGGCGCTGGTTGCGACCGGGATCCCCTGCCTCGGGGCCATTCCCCGCAGCGCAAACCTGTTGGTGCCCGAGCGGCATCTGGGGCTGGTGCTGCCCGGTGAGGTCGACGCCTTCGAAACCTTCCTCGACGCGGCGGCGGAAGCGGTCGGCGACTATGTCGACCTGCAGCAATTTCAAGCACTTGCGGCGCCGTTGACGGACCCGGTGGACCAGGGGCCCGGCCTGCCGCCGCTGGGACAGCGCATGGCGATTGCGCGCGACGACGCCTTTGCGTTCCTCTATCCACATCTCCTCGATGGCTGGCGCGCCCAGGGGGCGGAGCTCCGCTTCTTCTCCCCGCTGGCCGACGAGGCGCCGCCGCCTGACGCCGACGCCATCTACCTGCCGGGGGGGTACCCCGAGCTTCATGGTCAAGCCATTGGAAATGCTAGAAAATTCAAGGCAGGAATGCTCAATGCCCGTGATCGGGGCGCGCTGATCTATGGCGAGTGCGGCGGCTTCATGGTGCTGGGCGAGACGCTGGTCGACAAGGCGGGCGTGAGCCATGCCATGACCGGGCTGTTGCCCGTCACCACCCGCATCGACCGGCCCAAGCGCATCCTCGGCTACCGGCGGCTGGTCCAGTCGGGCGACCTACCCTGGCCGGGGCATCTGAACGGGCACGAGTTTCACTATTCGAACGTGAAGCAGACCCGGCTGACACCCCTTTTTGCCGCGACCGACGCCCTGGGGGACATCTTGCCGCCCATGGGTGCCGTTATCGGCCGAACCATGGGATCATACGCCCATGTGATCGATCGGGGATAAGTCGTGGCCAGGGCACTGATGTTCATGGGGACCGGGTCCGACGTCGGCAAATCACTGCTGGTGGCCGGCCTGTGCCGGGCCCTGGCCAATCGCGGACTGCGCGTTGCCCCGTTCAAGCCGCAGAACATGAGCAACAATGCCGCGGTCACCGCCGATGGCGGCGAGATCGGGCGGGCCCAGGCGCTGCAGGCGCGGGCGGCGCGCCGCGAACCACTGACGGCAATGAACCCGGTTCTGCTCAAGCCCGAGCTAGAGACCGGATCGCAGGTGATCGTGCGCGGCAGGCGGCTCGCGTCCATGCCGGCGCGGACCTATTGGGCCGAGCGCGGCAAGCTGATGCCGGACGTGCTGGCGGCCTTCCGGGAACTGGCGGCCGATGCCGATATCGTGCTGGTCGAGGGCGCCGGCAGCGCCTCGGAGGTCAACCTGCGGGCCAATGACCTGGCCAATTTCGGCTTTGCCGAGGCCGCCGATGTGCCGGTGGTGCTGGTGGGCGATATCGAGCGCGGCGGCGTGATCGCCGCGCTGGCCGGCACCTTCGCCGTCATCGACAAGCGCGACGCGGCGCGAATTTGCGCCACGCTGGTCAACAAGTTCCAGGGCGATCCGGCACTTTTCCAGGCCGGTACCAGCTTTCTTGCCCAGCATGCTGGCGTCCCGTGCCTGGGTCCCGTGCCCTGGTTCGCCGATGCCGGAAAACTGCCTGCCGAAGATATTCTGGGCCTGACGGGCTCAGACAGGCGTGCCGCGGGCGCCTTCAAGATTGCCGTGCCGCGACTGCCGCGCATTGCCAATTTCGACGATTTCGACCCGCTGCGGGCGGAGCCGGGTGTGTCCGTGGTGCTGGTGGAGCCGGGCCGGGCCCTGCCGCGCGATGCCGATCTCGTGCTGGTTCCAGGGTCGAAGGCGACGCGGAGCGACCTGGCCGCCCTGCGCGCCAACGGCTGGGACATCGACATTCTCGCCCATTGGCGCGCCGGCGGGCAGGTGCTGGGCATTTGCGGCGGCTATCAGATGCTGGGCCGGACCATTGCCGATCCGGACGGTATCGAAGGGGCGCCGGGCAGCAGCGAGGGCCTGGGCCTGCTTGATGTCGAGACCGTGCTGGCGCCGGTCAAGCAGTTGCGGGTGGAACAGGCCGTGCATGCCGCTTCGGGCGCGGCGATAGCCGGCTACCACATGCATATGGGTGTGACCGAGGGGCCGGACCGGGGCCGACCGTTTGCCCTTGTCGGGACCGAGCCCGAGGGTGCTGTGAGCGCCGATGGAAGGGTGTCCGGCACCTATCTGCATGGCCTGTTTGCCGCCGACGGCTTCCGCCGTGCCTGGCTGGGCAATGCCGCGAGCCCCGATCTGGCCTATGAGGCAGGGGTGGAGGCGGCCCTTGACGGGCTGGCGGCGCATCTGGAAAAGCATCTCGATATCAATGCGTTGATCGCGCTCTCCGGGGAGATCGGCCCTTGAGAGATCGCTGACACGTCATCTGCGGGCCGCTATTGGCCACAAAGGGTACCGAATGCTTGCCTTCATCCCGCCCCTCACCCTGCTCGTCGAGCGCTGGCTTGGTTATCCGCCGCGGCTGGTGGACCTGATCGGCCATCCGGTAATCTGGATGGGGCGATTCATCAGCTTCATGGAAAAGGGCGTCGACAAGCGCGAGCGCACCCCGCGGCAGCGGCGTGAGGCCGGGATATTTACCCTGGCGGTGCTGCTGCTGGTCACCGGCGCGATTGCCGTGCTGGTGCAGCAGGTGGTGCGCTCCTTCCCGCTGGGCTGGGTGATCGAAGTGCTGATCGGCTCGGCCTTCCTGGCACAGAAGGAACTGGGCCGGGCGGTGAAGGCGGTGGCCGATGCCCTGGGCCTGTCCCTCGAGGCCGGGCGCGAGGCCGTGAGTCACGTGGTTGGGCGCGACCCGCAAGCCCTTGACGAAGCGGGTGTTTCCCGAGCCGCCATCGAGACGCTGGCCGAAAGCACCTCGGATGGGGTGGTGGCGCCATGGTTCTGGCTGGTGCTGCTC
>CAMLOA010000083.1 GCA_946481445.1 uncultured Devosia sp.
GCCGCGCCGAGCTTTGCCTCTCCTTTCAGGGAGAAGCAAAGAGGTCAGGCCTCGGTGTCGTCATCCGTGTCCGGGTCCGGCGTGGCAGTGACGTCGGGGATGCGCACGTCGGTGACGTCGGTGATGGCCACGCGGCGGCTGCCCACGGTCAGCAGGGGTACGTCGCCGGTGAAATCGACGGCAGTCACGATGCCGATCGAGGCGGTGCTGATCTTGACGGTCTGGCCATTGGCATCCTTGCCCTGGATGTCGATCGTATAGGTGCCGTTCGGCTTCAGATTGCCGTCGCTGCCCATGCCGTCCCAGCGGAAGGTGCCAGGGCCGGCGCTGAGCGGGCCGGTTTCGGTATAGACGACCTGGCCATTGGCATCCTTGATGGTGACAGTGGCGTTGGCAGCATTGGCTTCGGCGCTATAGGCCCAGAAGACGGCATTCTCGTCGGTGAGCTCGCCCGTCTTGCCCGAGGAGGTCACTTCCTTGCCGATATAGGAGACCGCATCGGACTTGGCCGTGTTCTGGCTCGAAAGCATCAGCGTTTCGAGGAATTCATTGGTCTTGAGCTGCTGCTCGACGCCGGTGAACTGCACCAGTTGCTGGGTGAACTGGTTGGTGTCCATCGGGTCCAGGGGATTCTGGTTCCTGAGCTGGGTGGTCAGGATGGTGAGGAAAGTGTCGAAATTGTCCGCGATGGTCGAGCGCGAGCTTGCCATCTGGCTGGTGTTTGAATTGCCTGAAACGCCATCAACTGCCATGACACCTACTCCTTACGCGATGATGTTGACACCGCTGGCACTGAGACTGCCGCGGTAGAGATTGACCGTGGGGGGCGGCGTGTCATCGGCCTCGGCCGTGACCTCGTCGCCGAAGACAGGATTGTTGCCGCTACCGCCGTCCTGCCCATGCTGGCCGCCGCTGCTGAACGGGTTCTGCTTGAGCGAGAATTCGAGATTGGTCTTGGCGCCGTCGAGGCCGGCCTGCTGCAGGGCCCGTTCCAGCCCGCGCTGGTCGCGCTGCATCAGGTCGAGCGTTTCGGCCTTTTCCACGGTCAGCCGCGCATGGACCTGGCCTGATTTGTCGATGTCGAGCTTCACATCGATGCGGCCCAGTTCGGGCGGATCGAGGCGGATCTGAAAGCGGGTATTGCCGTCATTGACCTGGCGGACGATCTCGAAGGCGAGCTGGGGCAGGTTGAGCTGCTGCTGGCTGGTCTGGTAGCCGGCCTGTACGACACGCGGCGCGGCCACGATATCGACGCGGGCGGCCGGGGCAGTCTGCGTATTGGCCTGGGCCTCGGGCTGCTTGTCCAGTGCCGCAGCGATTTGCGGGCGCTCGACGGGCTTGCGCTCGGGCGGTGCGGAATCGTCGCCACGATCCCCGGTATCCTCGGTTTCGGTCGCGGCCTTGGTTGCCGGGGTTTCCGGTGTCTCGGCGGCATCGGTCGCGGCGGGAGCATCCGTGCTTGCCTTGCCGGTCAGGGCCGGTTCGGTCAGCTTGAGCTCAGGCGTGGCCAGGGCCTGGGTCGCCGGGTCGGTATCGACGGCGACGGCAGGCTTGAGCAAGCGGGCGAGGACGGCGTCGAGATCGGCATCGGCCTTGGCGCCAAGCTCGAGCTGGGCCAACTGATCGGGCTCCAGCTCGCCGCTATTGAGCGCCGAGAGCAGGGCGGCCAGCTTGTCGCCGATCGACTTGAGCAGGGCCGACAATTCCTCGCCGGCATCGGGAGCAGCCGAACCGCTGAACAGGGTTTCGGCCACCGGACCGAAGGCAGCGGTGACGCGGGCCGCGAAACTGACATCGTCGGGCTGGATGTCGGTAACGAGCGCGGTGAGGTCATCGATCGAGGGCAGGGCATCGAGGTCGATGTCGAGCGCCGCCGCCAAATCGGACAGGGCGGCCTCGAGTTGCTTGAGCATTTCGGGGTCGAGCGGTTCGCCGGCTTCGAGGCTCGCCTTGAGGTTGGCCAGGGTGCTGGCGATCTCGGCAAGGCCGGACCCGGCATCCAGCGCTTCCTGGAACGGCACGACCGCGTCGACCACCGCGGCGATGGCGTCTGGGTCCTCGTTGCCCTGGGTTTCGCCGTCGCCAAAGCCCAGCGAGAGCTTCACCAGGTCACCGAGATTGACGTCCACATTGGCTGACGAGGTCTTGGCGGCGTCCGCGCCAACTTTGGGCGCAGCGGCGCCGAGCAGGGCCGCGAAGACGTCGAATGCGCCTTCATCGCCCCCCGCGCCTGTCGAGCCATTGAGGCTCTTGCTGCTGCTGAGGCCGGCTGCGTTGGTCGTAACGGTCAGATGTGATGCCACGAAAGCGGCCCCATATACAAAGAGACTAATCCGAGCAGGACGATGCAAGCGCGGTGCCAAGTCGATGTCGGGCGGAAAGGCCTTCTGATTCAACGTGTTGGCGCTTGTAGTGTGAGCGGCCGCGCGTGACGGGCCGCATCACGCGGCAAAAGCTGCCGGGCAAATGTTGCGAGGGGCGGGGGAAAGGCGTAGAAGCCCGAACTCAATTCGTCCGCTGGCCCTTGAACCCAACCGGATACTGGAAAGATGCTGAACTCGCTTGATATTGCCAAGCGTCCCGAAGACACGCGCGTTGTCGTTGCGATGTCGGGGGGCGTGGATTCCTCGGTCGTCGCGGGCCTCCTCGCCCGTCAGGGCTATGACGTGGTCGGCGTCACGCTCCAGCTTTACGATCATGGCGAGGCCACCCATCGCAAGGGCGCCTGCTGCGCCGGGCAGGATATCCACGATGCGCGCCGCGTCGCGGCCAAGCTGGGCATTCCCCACTATGTGCTCGACTATGAAGAGCGCTTCAAGAACGCCGTCATCGAGCCCTTCGCCAATGCCTATCAGCAGGGCGAGACGCCGGTGCCCTGCATTGCCTGCAACCAGAGCGTGAAGTTTGTCGACCTGATGACCGTTGCGCAGGACCTGGGCGCGGATGTGCTGGCCACCGGCCACTATGTGCAGACGCGCCTGGGTGAAGATGGCAGGCGCCACCTCTTCCGGCCGGTCGACAATGACCGCGACCAGTCCTATTTCCTCTTTGCCACCACGCAGAGCCAGCTCGATTTCCTGCGCTTTCCGCTCGGCGGCATGGGCAAGGCCGAAGTGCGCCAGCATGCGCGCGACATGGGCCTCGAAATCGCCGAAAAGCACGACAGCCAGGACATCTGCTTCGTGCCGCAGGGCAAGTATGCCGACATCATCCGCAAGATGCACCCCGAGGCGGCCGCGCAGGGCGAGATCGTCCATCTCGATGGCCGCGTGCTGGGCACCCATGAAGGGATCGTCAACTACACGGTGGGCCAGCGCAAGGGGCTGGGCGTTGCCGCGGGCGAGCCGCTCTACGTCATCAAGCTCGAGCACAAGACCGGCCGCGTCATCGTCGGGCCGCGCGAGGCACTCAAGACCCATACGGTGCGCCTGCGCGATGTGAACTGGCTCGGCGCCCGGCCGCTGAGCGAGATGAGCATGGGCAATGGCGCTCCGGTCGAGGTCAAGGTGCGCTCGACGCGCGGGCCGCAGCCGGCGGTGATCCAGAGCCGGGATGGCGAGGTCTATGTGACGCTGGTGAGCGGGGAATACGGCATTTCGCCGGGCCAGGCCTGCGTGTTCTATGCTGATGATACCGCCACGTCCGAAGTCTGGGGCGGCGGGTTTATCGCCGAGGCGGTGCCGCAGGTGTTTGCGGCTTAGGCTCGGATTGGTCACACCCACCGCACGTCACCCTCGGGCTTGACCCGAGGGCACTGTACTTACCGGACGCGCAGCAAGTGTAGAGCCCTCGGGTCAAGCCCGAGGGTGACGGCCGGTGGTCATGGTGACACCGCAGGTTCCGCCGCCGGCTCCTCCACCGCCGCCGCACTCGTCGCTTCAGCATTGGCTTCGCGCAGTTGCTGGTAGGCATTGATGCCGCCCAGCCAGGTGGAAATGGCGATGACCACCAGCAGCGCGCCCAGGACCAGCAGCAGAACACGCCCGCGATTGAGGGCGAAGGGGCTCTGTTTGGGTTCATCCATGGCAATCGCCTCAAAATAAATCTGCGCATAGCACCCAAGGAATGGGAGCGCGGTGGCGTCTTAGCATTAGAATGGCCGCAAGAGTAAGGCGTGGCGAGTGCATGGCTTGGTGATGGGATTGACTGCCGCATCCCCGATCGAGGCAGCGCAGGCGGTGACGCGGGCGCTGGTGGTGCGCGCGCAGAATGGCGATGCCGAAGCCTTTGCCGAGCTGATCGAGGATCACTATGACCTGATCCATCGCACCGCCTGGAAATGGTGCGGCAACCGTGATGATGCCGAGGACATTGCCCAGGATGTCTGCGTGAAGCTGGGCCGGGCCATAGCGGGCTTCGACGGCCGCAGCGCCTTTTCGAGCTGGGTCTATCGCATCACGCTCAATGCGGTGCGCGACATGCAAAGGGCGGGCAAAAGACGCGGCAAATATGCCGATGCCTATGCCGAAATAGCGCCCGAGGACCAGCCCGCCGAGCAGGAGGAAGCGGCGACCAGCCGCCAGCTCTGGGCGGCTGTGCGGCAATTGCCGGAAAAGCAGCGCGACGCGGTGCTGCTGGTCTATGCGGAGGAATTGAGCCATGCGGCGGCGGCCGAAATCATGGGCATCAGCGAGGCGACAGTCTCCTTTCATGTGCATGAGGCACGCAAGACCCTGAGGGGGCTGCTATGAGCGACGACATGCGTGATCCATTCGACAGGCTGAAAGGCGCGGCCGCGCCTGCACCTCGTGATGAGGCGAGGAAGCGCGCCCTGGCGTCAGGCATGGCGGCCTTCGCGGCCGCGCAGGAAAAATCTGCGACGGCGACCAAAGGAAACCGTTGGGGCCAGCGTCTCACGTCCATCATCACTTCCTGGAAAGGGAAATCGATCATGGACATGCGTCTCCCCATCGGTACTGCCGCCGTTGCCCTGCTGCTCCTGCCGCTGGGCTATCAGCTTTATTCAACCACCTCGATGACCGTGCCGACCGAAACCCCAGTGCAGCAGCCGGTCATGGTCGAGCCACCGGCCGAGGTGGTCGCGACGGAAGAGCGTGCAGAAGCGCCCGCGACAGATGCAGACATGGCCGTTGCAGCGCCGGAGCCGGCACCGCTGGGCGACGCCCTGATGGAAAGCGAAGTGGCGCAGGATGCTGCGGCGCCGGTGGTTGGCGGCAATAGTGGCCTGGCCCGGCAGCAGATGTCGGTGGCCGCGCCCCCTCCTGCCGCGGCGACGGCGGAAAGCGATGCGTTCTATATGCCCGCACCGATGCCTTCGGTGGTCGCGCTGCCGACCGAACCGAGCGGGGACGCCTTTACCAGCTTCGACGAACAGCGCCTCAAGGCGGTGGGCGAAGAGCCGGTTTCGACTTTCTCGATCGATGTGGATACGGCCAGCTATTCCTATGTGCGCCGCATGCTGGAGGATGGCTATGTGCCCGAGCCCGATGCGGTGCGCATCGAGGAGCTGATCAACTATTTCCCCTATGACTACCCGGCCGCCGAGAGCGCCAGCGCACCGTTCAAGCCCACGATCGGGGTCTATCCCACGCCGTGGAATCCGAAGACGCAATTGCTGCAGATCGGCATCAAGGGCTATGTGCCGCCCGCGGGCGAAGACAAGCCTGCTAACCTGGTATTCCTGATCGATACGTCGGGCTCGATGGACGAGCCGGACAAGCTGCCGCTGCTCAAGCGGGCCTTCGGCCTGCTGGTCGACCAGCTCTCGGCTAATGATACGGTGTCGATCGTGGTCTATGCCGGGTCGGCCGGCGTGGTGCTGGAGCCGACCGTGGCGACGGAAAAGGGCAGGATTCTTTCGGCGCTGGACCAGCTTGCTGCCGGCGGTAGCACGGCGGGGGCCGAAGGCATTGCGCTGGCCTATCGGCTGGCCGAACAGGCCAAGGTGGCCGATGGCACCAATCGGGTGATCCTGGCCACCGATGGCGATTTCAATGTCGGCATCAGCGATCCCGATGCGCTGACCGATTTCATCAAGATCAAGCGTGACAGCGGCATCAGCCTTTCGGTGCTGGGCTTTGGCCGCGGCAATCTCGATGACGCGACGATGCAGGCGCTGGCGCAGAACGGCAATGGCAATGCCAGCTACATTTCCAGCTTCCGCGAGGCCCAGAAGGTGCTGGTCGAAGAAATGGGCGGCACGCTCGACATGATCGCCAAGGATGTGAAGATCCAGGTCGAGTTCAACCCGGCCGTGGTCAGCGAGTATCGCCTGATCGGCTACGAGACCCGCGCGCTCAACCGCGAGGATTTCAACAATGATGCGGTCGATGCCGGCGATATCGGCGCCGGCCATACGGTAACGGCGATCTACGAGATCGTGCCGGTCGGCTCGGGCGCCGAGATGATCGACCCGCTGCGCTATGGGCCGGAGGGCGCGACGGGCAGTGGTGACGAGATCGCCTTCCTCAAGATGCGCTACAAGCTGCCGGAGAGCGATGTCAGCCAGTTGATCGAACAACCGGTGACGGCAGACGTGGTCTATGGCGATATCGGGGCGGCCAGCGACGATATGCGCTTTGCCGCCGCCGTGGCCGCCTTCGGGCAGAAGCTCAAAGGGTCCAATTACGGCTCGGCCATCGAGTGGGACGAGATCGTGGCGTTGGCTCGCTCGGGCAAGGGTGCTGATGATAGCGGCTATCGCGCCGAGTTTATCCAACTGGTCGGGACGGCGAGCCTGTTGAAGCCGGATACCGATACCGATCCGTGCGATACCAGTGCGAGCGGCGAGGTGTGCGACTGACCGATCGTCCGAAATCCGGGGCGACGCATGCGGGCCTGGGCATTCAGCGCAGGATGAGAGACCAGGCCCAAGCCTGTGCGATGGCGAAAGCCAGCAGGGCCGCAAGCTGCAGCCGGGCGATCCTGTGGGATTGCAGGCGGAGCCGTCCGGTTTGCGCGAGGCCTTCGACAAGCGACAGTAAGCGATGGACCAGGGGAAAGCCGATAAGCGCGCCCAGGCCGAGCTTCCACCCACGTGCATAGTCATTCTCGACGCCGGGAATGCCCAGGAGCCAGGGCATTGCCGCAATGAGGCACAGCGCGGCCAAGGTGGTCGATACGATCTTGATAATGCGCACCATGGCCAAGGTTGTGCCGGCCCCGCCGCGCTTTGGCAAGGCGGCCCGACGCGCCCCCACTGCGGGAGGGGGCGCGTTCTGGTGGTTGCCCTCAGACCAGCGGCTTCAGACCCGCTTCGATGCTTGCCCGGCGGCCCTCGAGGAACGGCGGCAGGGCCAGGCTTTCGCCCAATGTCTCCATCGGCTCGTCGGCGGCAAAGCCGGGGACGTCGGTGGCGATTTCGAACAGGATGCCGTTGGGCTCGCGGAAATAGAGCGAGGTGAAGTAGAAGCGCTCCACTTC
>CAMLOA010000084.1 GCA_946481445.1 uncultured Devosia sp.
GAACAGGTAGCCGGGGGCGTGGTTTTGCCACGCCCGCGACCAGATTGAAGTGCCGACCGCGCCGCTCTTGGCGGATGCGCTGGTGGAAAGAGTTGGCGCAGTCATTGTTGTTCTGTCCGAACCGGCTACACAGCACGCTCAAGAATGGCAGCAGCTTCCGTAACGAAGAACTGACCGGCATCCTCGGCGGAGCGAGCGCCGAAAGCGACTTCCTGACTCAACACCCGCAGCAGCGACACGTCGATTTCGCCTGCAGCCGCCGGGGGCGGTGGCGGCAGAGGCCCGAGCAAGTCGCCGAGATTCGCCACGAAATTGAGCGCGATCTGGTCCTTCTCGCCGAGCGTCGGCGCGACGACATCACGGACCGCTGAAACGCAGGGGATACCACGCTCGACGCCCAGAACCTTGCCGGCCTCGGGATCATTGATGAAGAAGCTGAGATATTCAGCTGCGGCTTCCTTGTTGGCCGAGGAACCGCCAACGGAGAAGAACATGGACGGCTTGCGGTAGTGACCGCCCCCGACACCCGCAGCGATGCGCGGGTAGCTGGTAATGGTCAGATCGTCCTGAACCAAGGTCTGGTAGGCAACAAGCTGGTTGGAGTTCGACGGCATCATGGCCGCCTTGCCCAGGATAACCATGGTATTTTCCAGCGGGCCGTTGGTATCGAGCGCCTGCGTTTCCGCATCGACGCAAATGCCGTCGGCACGCATCTGATTCCACATGGCGAACCACTCGATGGCCTCTGCCTCGCCAAATCCAAGCTTGCCATCGGCGGTGTAGAGCGCAAGGCCTTTCTGGCGCAGCCAGTTGTCGAGCATGGGCTCAGAGCCCGAACCGTCAGCAATGACCTTCATGCCGCCACGGATATTGGCGGACTTGAATGCCTCGCCCATGGCGCGGATGTCGTCGTAGGTCGTGTCGCGGTTCGGCGGCTCGATGCCTGCTTCCTCAAACGCCGCCAGATTGACGAGCTGCGCGACAGAGTTGGCCCCCAGGCTTACGCCATAGAGCTGGCCGTCGACCTTGCCGCCTTCGAGCTGGTCGGCGTCGAAGTCGTCGAGCTTGAGCGCCCCGCCGACGAACTCGTCGAGCGGCGCGATAGCGTTACGCTTGGCGTATTCGACGATGAAGCGATAATCCATCTGGACGATGTCGGGGGCGTTACCGCCAGCCGTCTCGGTGGCCAGCTTGGGCCAATAGTCGCCCCAGCCGAGGAAGCTGCTCTCCACCTCGTTCCCCGACGCGGCGGTATAGAGCGCATTGACACCATTGGTGCGATCGGCACGGGCCTGGCCGCCCCAGAAGAGCTGGCGAAGGCGGGTGGTCTGAGCGAAGGACGGGGATATGCCGGCGGCGACAAACGCTGCCAGCGCCGAGCTTCCCATCAGAAACTGACGGCGGTCGAGACGAAGAGACATTAAGTTTTCCTCCCTAGGACTTGGTTTGCTCCAGGCGGAGCAGATCGACGTGTAGGCAGCCTCCCCGCCGCCATATCACTAACCGGTTACCAACTGCCGCAAAGGACCGGAAACCTTGATCCCTGCAGCGGTTTTGTCGCGAAACAAGCTCCACAAAACTACGCAAATAACCAGCTGGTTACGACATAGCATAGGACTCGCCGGCCTTGCAACATCTTGTATGGAAGTGTGAGACGCGCATCTGTGCGCCCACAGGTCCAGATTCATGCCCTCACCATTGCGCAGGTGCGGGGAAAAGAAAAATATGAAATCATCGGTCGTAGTATAGATAAAACCTATGGAGTGACAGCTTGGACAAGCTCCTCAGCCAGTTCCTGGCCGTGGCCGAGGCGGGTTCGTTTACCGGCGCGGCAACGGCCCTGTTCGTGACGCAGCCGACCCTCACCTTCAACATGCGCAAGCTGGAGGAGTCCCTGGGCGTGGAATTGTTCCAGCGGTCGTCCCGCGGGGTTCGGCTGACGCCCTATGGCGAAACCATTTACGAGAATGCGCGCCTGATGCGGCGGCTGCACGACAACATGATCACCGCCATTACCGACCAGCGCCTGCGCAACGAACGCGGGGTGGCGATCGGCTCGGGTTATTCGTGGTGGACCATGTTTCTCAAGGATATGGTGGTCGAGTATCACCGGCACTATCCCAATGCGCCAGTACAGGTGAGCCTGGGCAACCAGTATCGCTGCATGGACCAGCTCCTGTCGGGGGACATCTCGATGTTCCTGGCCCATGAGATGGAGGGCCTGAGCACGGGCCTGGACCTCGGTTTCCTGCCGCTGAGTACGGTCTACCACGCCTTCTTCGTGCGGGAAGGACACCCCCTGGCGGGCGGGCCGCGCACGATCATGGAAATCGACGCCTTCCCCCAGGTCAGCAGTTCGCCGCGCGACAGCCGGCACCAGCGGTTCCTCGACGCCGCCCGGCGCAAGGTACGGGTGGAAACCGTGTTCGACCGCGACAGCTTCGCCTTCAGCTCCAATTCGCTGGCGGCCTGTGTGGACTATGTCAGCGCCACCGATGCGGTGCTGCGCCATACCCATATCATGCGCGACGCGCTGGCCGAGCGGGGGCTGGTGGAGGTGGAGCAGGCCGAGCCGGTGCGCGAGGCCGTGATGGGGCTCTATTGCCTCAACGAGCGGCGCGGCGAGGAGCGGATCGAGGACCTCATCGCCCGCATCACCAGGGCGGCGCGAGCGGCACTGCCCCCCTTGAAATAGCGATCAGGCCGGCTTGGTGCGCAGGTAATCGAGCACCATCTGGACGGCCTGCGCCTCGCGCTCCTGCACCATGTCGATGGCACTGAGGTCACGCGCGAAGATGACCGACAGCGTCGCCATGTTGGAGACATAGAAAAAGCCGAGGGCCGCAATGGAGATGTAGAGCTGCACCGGATCGACATCGCGGCGGAAGATGCCGGCATCGGCGCCGCGTTCGACAATGGTGGTGATCTGCCCCACCAGCGGGGAATGGATGGCCTCGATATCGGGCAGAGTTTTGAGGAACCTGGCATTCTCGATGTTCTCGGTGCCCAGAAGGCGCGGGAACCAGGGATTGGCCAGGAAGTGGCGGAAGGTGAAGCGCACCAGCCGGTCCATGGCGTCGACCGGCCCGTACTGGTCCAGGCTCAAGGCGCGCTCGCCGCGGCGGATCTCGAGATAGGCATCGAGCAGGACCGCCCGGTAGAGGTCCTCCTTGTTGCCGAAATAGTGGTAGAGCAGGCGCTTGTTGGCCCCGGCCAGCGCCGCGATGGCATCGACCCGCGCGCCCTCGAAACCGCGTTCGGCAAATTCGGCACGGCCCGCCACCAGGATGGCCGCCTTGGTCTTGGCCGAATTGCGCGTCCGCTTGGGCGCATCGGCCGCCTTGGCGCGGACCGGCCGTTCAACTGCGGGAGAAGATGGCTCTGACACGCCGGGACACCGCGGGTATGGACATGAGGATGGTGGCTAGGATCACCAGCGCAATAACAGCACTGATCGGGCGGGTAAAGAACGGGCTGGGATCGCCATTGGTGAGCTGCAGGCCGCGCCGCAGGTTGAGATCGAGCAGGTCGCCCAGAATGATGCCCAGGACCAGCGGCGCCATGGGATATTTCATCTCGCGCAGGATGAAGCCGACAATGCCGAAGGCCAGCATGACATAGACATCGAACATGCGCTGGGTGATGGCGAAGGAGCCGACCACGCACAGCACATATACCACCGCCATCAGCCGCTCCCGCGGCACCATCAGCACGGTCAGCAGCGGCCGGGTGAGGAACAGCCCGAAAACCGTGAAGGCAAGCGTGGAAAACAGCAGGATGGCCACGATCTGATAGAGGAAATCGGGGTTTTCCGTCATCAGCAGCGGACCGGGCCGGATGCCATGGATGAACATGGCGGCGATCAGCACGGCGGCGGCGGCCGAGCCCGGAAGCGCCAGGGTGAGGGTGGGGATCATGGCGCCGGGAACGACGGCGGAATTGCCGGTTTCGGCGGCGATGAGCCCTTCCTGGCTGCCCCGGCCGAACAGATGTGCCTCCTTGCTGGTGCGCTTGGCGGCGGCATAGGAGGCCCAGGCCCCAACATCCTCGCCCACACCGGGAATGATGCCGACAAAGGTGCCGATGAGGCCAGAGCGCAGAGTGGTCCACTTGTAGCGGAACACATCGGCCAGGCGCGGCACGACGCGGTCGCCGGCCGAGGCGATGCGGGCCTGGGCGCTGCGCTTCATCACGCCCAGGATTTCGGCCAGGCCAAAGGCACCCACCATGGCCGGGATGAGATCGACGCCACCGCCCAGGGCCGGAATACCGAAGGTGAAGCGCTGGTGGGCATGCAGGGTTTCCATGCCGACCATGGCCACCAGCAGGCCCAGTATGCCGGCAATATAGCCCTTGAGCGGATCGTCCATGGCGGTGAGCTGGCCGGAAATGATGACGCCGAACAAAGCCAGCCAGAAGAACTCGTAGGCGCCGAACTTGAGCGCCGCCTCGGCCAGAAGCGGGGCGATGAGGGCCAGGGCGATGATGCCTACCAGCGTGCCCAGCGCAGAGGAGGTGGTGGCCAGACCCATGGCGGTACCGGCCTTGCCCTGCAGCGCCAGCGGATGGCCATCGAGGGTGGTGGCCGCACTGGCGGGCGTTCCAGGAATGGAGAGGAGGATAGCCGTGCGGCTGCCGCCATAAATGGCCCCGGAATAGAGGCACATGAGGCAGAGGATGGCCTGGTCGGGGGCCATTTTGTAGGTGAGGGTGACCAGCAGGGCCACGCCCATGGTGGCCGTCAGCCCCGGCAAGGCGCCGATGACGATGCCCAGCAAGGTGGCCCAGGCGATGTTGAACAGCGAGAGTGGCGTGAGGAAATGGGCGATGCCATTGCCCAGCATGACCAGTCCGTCGAACATGGCTATCGGGCTCCTATGGCAACCGGACGAGGAAGGCGCGCTCGAAGACCAGCGTCACCGCTATGGCGGTCACCACGGCCAAACCCAGTGCCCAGGGGAGCGAAGACAGAAACGGGCGGCGCGGGGCGGCCAGCACGCACTCGAACACCAGGATGAAGGTGAAGACGAAGATGGCAGTGGCGGCCCAGAAGGGCAGCCAGCCCACCAGCACCAGCGTATAGGCCAGAACCAACGCCATGACGGCGAGGGCGCGGCCGGCCTGGCGGGAGGCAACGGCGCCGCGCAGTTCCCGCCAGCCACCGGGTGCGGGCCGCTTCAGCGCGCGCAGAGCCAGGATGACACCGCAGACAGTGAGGGCCAGGCTCAGCAGGCCCGGCACGAGGCCGGGGGCCGTGAGCGGCAGGATGCGGCGGACTTCCAGCCGGTCCATGGTCCAGGAGGCGTAAAGGATGGCAAGGCCGAGCAGGATGAAAACCAGGCCCGCCAGCAGGTCGGCCTTGATCATGGCCGGCGCGGGGCCCGGCTCGGCCGGTTGTGATGAGGTGTCCGCCGGTTGCGGGGTGTCAGTCATGGCCAACCTTGGGAAAGGGCTGCCCGCACGGCGTGTGCGGGCAGGCTGCGTTGCGGACTACATGCCCGTTTCGGTGCGGGTCTCGCAGTCGATGCCGATCGTCGAGGGGTCATTGACCGCCTCGCCGCGCGCCACCGAGGAGCACGCCTCGAGGATCACCACCGGCATGGCCAGGGCCCGAGCCTCGGCCCCATAGGATGGGGCAAAGACGGCGCCAAAGGTTTCGGCATAGGTCTTGATCGCTTCGGAGTTCATCACCTTGTCGGCCCAGATGGCATCCAGGGTCGCGATGACCTCGTCGGGAACCCCGGTCGGCACGAAGATGCCGAAATAATCGGGGGCCAGTTCCATGTCCGGAATCCAGTTGGTGATGGGCGGAATGGGATCGACGCCGTCGAGCACCAGGGGCTGATCGGAGAGGACGGCCAGAGCGCGCAGGCGTCCTCCGCGGATCAGTTCGGTCTGCTCCACCGCCAGTTGGGTCGTCACCATGGCTTCGCCGGCCGCCGTGGCAATGGCCGCCGGGCCGCCGCCATCATAGGTGATCATGTTGTAGTCGAAACCGTCGGCCGCATCGGAGAGGGCCGCGATGGCGGTGCCGCCCGACGATGTGATGCCGGCCGTGGCCACGGTGATCTCGCCGCCGCGGGCCTTGAGGGCCTCGAGCAGCTGACCGAAATCGGTGAACTCGCTATCGGCGGGAACGCTGACCACGGGCACGTTGGCGACCGACAGGTAGATATGCCAGTCGTCGATATCGGTGCCTTCGAGCAGGCCGGTCACCGAATATGTGGCATTGTTGGCAATGGCATTGGCCGTCCAGGTATAGCCGTCGCGCGGGGCGTTGAGCACTTCCTGAGTGCCGATTGCGCCAGAGGCGCCGGGCTGGTTGACAACCACGATCTCGACCCCGAGCGCCTCGGCGAGAATGGGTGCAGTGACGCGCGTCACCTGATCGGTGGAACCGCCGGCACCCCATGGCACGATCAGGTTGATCGGCCGGTCGGGCTGCCATTGCTGAGCGAAAGTCATGGAAGGTCCCGCCACGAGCGCAACAGACGCCCCTGCCAGGACAAACCGCATCAAACGATTCATCTCGTCCTCCCTAGGTTATGGAGCGGCCCCGGATTGTTTTTTGTGGGTTTCCGCCCGCCCAGACTGCGACTCGTTTGGCCGCAAAGTCAACCATAAGTAACTGCTCGGTTAGAATGGGCGATGTTTGAGGCATGCTTTTTCTCAGGCAATGCCATGGACATATCTTGGCAAGGCAGCGGCATTGGCATCAGATGGAACGATCTGGTGCGGAGCTCGACATGGACTGGCAAGCGGCGGCAATCATGGGACTGGCGCTGGCGGCCGGCGCAGTGGTCAAGGGCGCCACGGGCATGGGTCTGCCACTGGTGGCGCTGCCCGTCCTGACATCGGTATTCGGCCTGCAGCATGCCGTGGGCCTGATGACCATTCCGCTGATCGTGACCAATGCCTGGCAGGTCTGGCGCTTCCGGGCGGCATCGGGCCATGACCGGCTGGCCTTCATCCCGCTCTTCCTGGTCGGGGGCGCAGTGGGCATCGGTATCGGCACCTGGGCGCTGACGGCGCTGCCCGAACGGATCCTGACCCTGGCGCTGGGGGTGATCCTGCTCAGTTACGTGGCGCTGCGGCTGGCCACCCCGCATTGGTCGCTGGGGCCGGCCGCGGCACGGCGGCTGGGACCACTGGCGGGGGCGGGAGGCGGCATTCTCCAGGGCGCGACCGGCATTTCGGCACCGATCGGGGTGACGTTCATCCATGCCATGGCGCTGGATCGCGACGCGCATGTCTTTGCCGTTTCCGCCATGTTCCTGCTGTTTGCCACGGTGCAATTGCCGGCCCTTTGG
>CAMLOA010000085.1 GCA_946481445.1 uncultured Devosia sp.
GGCGACCGGGTCGGCATTGTCGGCCCCAATGGCGCCGGCAAGACCACCCTGATCAAGATGCTGACCGGCCTGCTCGCGCCCGATAGCGGCACGATCAAGCTGGGCTCGGCGCTGGAGCTGGCCATGCTCGACCAGGGCCGGGCGCGCCTGGATCCCGAGACAAGGCTCAAGGACGCCCTGACCGGCGGCGGCTCGGATACGCTCTCGATCAACGGCCAGCCCAAGCATGTCGTGGGCTATATGAAGGACTTCCTGTTCACCGCCGAACAGGCCAACACGCCCATCGGCAAGCTGTCAGGGGGTGAGCGCGCCCGCGTCGCCCTGGCCCGTGCCCTCTCGCTGCCGTCCAATTTCCTGGTGCTGGACGAGCCGACCAACGACCTCGACCTCGAAACACTCGACCTGCTGGAGGAAATGGTGTCGGACTATTCCGGCACGGTGATCGTGGTCAGCCACGATCGCGATTTTCTTGACCGGGTGGCGACCTCGGTGATCATGGCCGAGGGCGACGGGCGCTGGACCGAATATGCCGGCGGCTATTCGGACATGGTGGCCCAGCGCGGCGAAGGCGTCGTGGCGCGCGAGGCCGCGCGGACGCCAGCAAAGCCCGCCAGGTCGGCGGGGGAGGGGGCGCCTGCATCCGCCGCCGCCCCAAAGCGCAAGCTCTCGTTCAACGAGAAGCATGCGCTCGAAAAGCTGCCCGGCGTCATCGACCAGCTCGATGCCGAAATCCGCGCCATCAACGACAAGCTGGGTGCCCCCGATTTCTACAACCGCGATCCGCGCGGCTTTGCCGAACAGTCCAAGGCCCTGCTCGCCGCCGAAGCCAAAAAGGCCGAGGCCGAAGAGCGGTGGCTGGAACTGGAACTGCTGCGGGAAGAACTGGAAGGCTAAAGGGGCGCGCCTCTGGTCAACCCTGCTTTGGCGACAACGTGCAAGGGAAATCCCACCTGGCTACGGAACAGGGGCCCGGCTTAGCTCTGCCAGTCGAACCGGGGTTGCGTCAGCATCTGCAGGCCCTCGGTTTCGCCCTGGATGCGGCGCAGCAGCAGCGTACCCAGATTTCGCCCGGCTTCGACGAAGTCCTCGAACACCGTCTCCGCGCCCGGCTGGAACTGGGCGAACATGGCCGATGCCTGCTTGGTCACGACATGGACATTGCCGCCGACCGTCTTGCCGGCCTCGTTGAGCCCACCAATGATGGCCAGCGCCGAAATCTCCGAGGCGCAGACCCACCCGTCCGGACCGTCCGGGCGCCGGGACCGCTTGATGACATAGTTGCGGATGGCATCATTGGCGCTCGAGAGGTTGATGTCGGCGGCAAATTCGTGGGCAATGCCGGTTTCCGCTGCCGCCCGGGCGACGCCGGCCTTGAGATGCTCGGTATAGGTCAGGGCGCTGTCGGGCAGCACGATGGACACTTTCCGGCAGCCCTTCTCCACCAGCCGCCTGGTCGCCCCATAGGCATAGGCCTCGTTGTCGAAATCGACATAGGGGTGGGACTCGGGCCAGTTGCTGCGCCCGTGGCTGACAAAGGGAAAGTCGTTGTCGATGAGGAAGCGGATGCGCTCGTCGAACACTTCGGCCTTGGAGAAGATCACGCCATCGGCCATGCGGTTGCGCACGATGTGCTTGATCGGCTCGATGGGCTCGACGCCACGGAACAGGGGCGTGATCACCAGGTGGTAGGCCGTGTTGCGCAGGGCCTCTGTCAACCCGGTCACGATGGACGTGCCGAACCCATAGATCTGCTCGTCCGGTTCGAGCACCAGCGAGATCACGTTGGTACGGCCGGTCTTGAGGCGCAGCGCGGCGCGATCGGGCAGGTAGCCGATCTCGGCGGCGATCTTCTGCACGCGGTCGCGGGTTTCCTGGGCCAGCTCGGGCGCATTGTTGAGCGCGCGCGAAATGGTGGTGACGGCGAACCCGGTCATCTGCGCGATCGTCTTGAGCGTGGGCTTGCCTGACGGCTTTGCACCCCGCTTGCCCTTGGCGGCAGCCGGTACGTCGTCTTCCGACACGAATATACCCCCTCCCGGCGCGCAACGCCGTGCCTCGATAAGCCGGACAACATCAGATTGTCACACGTGTTTCAAGCACGGATGCGGCGGGGGGAACGGAGAGGGGCGTGCCTCAAAATATGAGCGACGTAATCAGATTTCTGAATCGCGACGAAAGTCGAGCAGTCTTTTTCGATCTTTCTTCATTCTCCGGGTGGGCGGGCACTGGCAATCGCGATCAAACGCGCCTATCTTGCCTCCTGCATCGGTAGCTGCCGATGCCTTTGCGTCGCCAACCAGCAGGAAAGGAATGAAGATGACTCCATCGAATGCCTTCACCATCCATGCAGGTTGCTCCTACGTACGCACCCGACTTCACAGCGCCAAACGCTGGCAAGGGACCTGTCGCGTAAGACGAATGTGACCCCGTCACACCTTCGTCTCACAAACCCGATAGACCCCCAGCGTTGCCGGCGATGATGGCGCAAGCACCCATGCTTGTCCGCCCTCGTCCCATCCGACGCGCAAGTGGAGTACCCACCCATGCAGGAAAGCAGTTTCACCAGGGCCAAGGCCCACAAGCCCATCGTCATAGAAGTCGCCGGCGAGCCGCTCGGCGTCGTGGTCCCGCATGAGCAGGGCTACCGCTTTCTGGCGGTCAAGCTCCCGGCCTTTGCCGTGGACGGGCAGCATTTCCCCTCGGTCGAGAAGGCGCATTTCGCCGTGACCGAGGCCGTGCGCAGAGGTGCCGACGCCGCCTGATCGCGGCTCCGGCCATCAGTTCAGGCGCGTTCAGTCATCATTGGTAGCGTTGAGCTCTTCGGGCCGCTTGCCCTCCTCGGGCGGCAGATCGGGCGCGAGGGCCTCGTCTATGGCGGCAGCCAGCGCATCAACATCGACGCGCACGGCGCCGTCGCGGGCCTGGCGTTCCAGCTCGGCGGCGATGGCCGTGGCGATCACCTGCCGCCGGCCGCTGGTCTCGTCATCCATTGCCATCGACCGATACTCCCGTTTCATCCACCCGAATTTCGAGCGAGGGCCGCGCCTGCTGCTGCTGGTAGGTATAGATGGCAAAGCCGATCACGGCGACCGCCAAGACGGCGATGACGGCATATAGACCGCTGCGATTCATGAAAGCTCCTGACGCTTGTTGCCCGGGAGGAACGCGCCAGTGCCGGACCGGTTCAAATCGCCCGGTCAGTCCTGCGCCGCTATGGCCCGCAACGCCATGACGAAGGCGGTGACGCCGATGGCGACCGGCCCCGAATTGTCGATGACGATCGGGACGATCCCGGCCGGGACCGGCGCGCTTTCCCGGGCCAGCCGGGCGGTGATCTGCTCGCGGCTCTCCCGTCCCCGCCTGATCAGCCGCTCCGCCCGGCAGGAAATTTCGGCCGTGATCAGGATGACCGAGCAGGCGGGATATTTGGCGCAGGCTTCGCCCACCACGTGGCGCGAGACATTGGCAACCACCACCTTGCCCAGCGTCAGGTCGGTCTCGACGCTGAGCGGCAGCGCGTAGCGCAGGTTGTGTGCGTCCCAGGAGAGAGCAAAGCGGCCGGCCGCTTCGAGGCGCATGAAGTCGTCGCGGTCGAGACTGTCGTGATCCTCCACCTCGGCATCGGTGGGACGGGTGACGATGCGGCGCACGAAGACGAAGCGCTTGTCATTGTCCAGCGCCTGCCGGGCCCCGCCGATCAGCGTGTCCTTGCCGACCCCCGAGGGGCCCACGACCAGGACGAGCGAACCGAGGGGACGGGCCATGCGCTAGCTGACCCTCATGCCCTGGCGCCAGACGCCGCGAACCACCGGCAGGCCGCCGATGACGGCCACGCGCACCAGGTCGGCCCGCTTGCCGGCGGCAATCTCGCCGCGATCGGTGAGGCCGGCGGCGCGGGCGGGATTGGCCGTGACGGTCTTCAGCGTCTCGGGCAGGGCAATGCCCTGGACCCGCTGCGGCAGCACGAAGGCCGCCTGCAACAGCGCAAAGGGCACATAGTCCGAACTCAGGATATCCAACAGGCCCGCCTTCACCAGATCGGTCGCCGAGATATTGCCCGAATGCGAACCGCCGCGCACCACGTTAGGCGCGCCCATCAGGATTGCAAGCCCCGCATCATGACTGGCCGCCGCCGCTTCCAGTGTCGTGGGGAATTCGGCAATGGCGATGCCATCGGCCACCGCTTCCTCGACATGGGCCAGCGTGGCATCGTCGTGGCTGGCCAGGGCCAGGCCCAGTTCGCGGGCGCGCGATACGATATGGGCGCGATGCGGCGCGGAATAGCGGGCGTGCTCGGCAAGCCGCTCGGCGATATAGGCATCCAGCTGCTCGGCGGTCTGGTTCTTGCCGTAGAAGCGCTTGTAGGCTTCGATCGAGCGGAACTGGCGCTGGCCCGGCGTGTGGTCCATCACCGAGGCCAGCCGCGTCTCGGGATGGGTCACGTAGTCCTCGAACTGCTCGATCACGTCATGGCTGGGCAGTTCGCAGCGCAGGTGGATGAAATGCTCGGCCCGCAGCCAGCCCGCTTCGCGGCCGGTGGCGATGGCGCCGGTGAGCTTCTCCACATGCCGGCCCATTTCGGGCATGTCGGTATCCGAACCGATGCGCACCGCGTCGAACACCGTGGTAATGCCCGAGCCGGCAATCTGCGTATCGTGGGCATGCAGGGCCGCCATGGCGTCCCAGAACACGCCGGGACGGGGACGATAGTGGTTTTCGAGATGGTCGGTATGGAGCTCCACCAGGCCCGGAATCAGGTAGTCGCCCTCGAAATCCTCGCCGGTCGCGGCTGCGCCGGCATCGATGGCGGTGATGACCCCGTCCTCGAAGGCGAGGCTGCCCTCCACCACCGCATCGGGCAGGACGATCCGGGCATTGCGGAACGCGGTCACGGATCGATCCCCAGCTTGAAATCGCCGACCCGGCGGAACGGCTTCCCAGCCTCGGCCTCATGGAACAGGCTCAGCCGGTCGAGCAGAAGGTCTTCCTCCAGCACCGGGCCGAACCATGTCTGCGCCGCCTGGGCGATCTCGTCGGCATCTTCCGGCGCGAGCTTGTCGGTCAGCGTCATGTGGAAGCGGAATTGCTCGAACACATAGGGATAGCCATAGGCATCGAGCAGTTCGACCTGGCGCTCGGTCAGCCCCTTGCCCGCCCGTGCGGCGCGGTCCTTGACCGACATGGGCGCACGGAAGGTATCGAAATCCTCCACCACATGGGCGGCAAAGTCCTGCAGCGCCTCGTTGGGCTCGACTATGAGGGCCAGAAAGCCCCCCAGCGAGCGGACCTGCGGCTTGCCCAGGTCGACGGGCCGGTGGCGGGCAGCGAAGGCGGCCATGGCCTCGCGCAGGTCGGCTTCGGTCAGCCCCTCCGCCAGCGCCATCGGCGCCTTGAGCGTGGCATGGAAGCCGTAGCGGTTTGCCGACTGGGTGAGGTTGAGCAGGCGGTCGCGGTCAATGCCCGCCACCGGCCCGCTGAGCAGGTCACCATCGGCGGCGTCGCGCCCCAGCCAGGTGGCGGCGCGCTCCCACAGGTTGGACGTGGCGGAGGGGGCGAAATAGATCGCGAATCGTTCTGTCATCGGAACTCCTTGACCTGCCGCTAGCTGGACTCTGTGTCGCTGGTTTGACACCGATAGGCGAGTGATGCTGGCTAAACCCGCTGCAACCGAATCGCAAGCCGAGAGACCCAGATGGACCGCGCCCTGCTCGACGAGATGTTTCGCCAGGCCGTGGCGGCGGCGCAACCCTCCCTGGCGGTCAAGCTCAACCTGCCTGAGCGCCCGGCAGGCCGCACCATCGTCATCGGGGCGGGCAAGGCCTCGGCGCAGATGGCCAGGGCCTTCGAAGAGGCCTGGGACGGTCCGCTCAGCGGCCTGGTCGTCACCCGCTACGGCTATGGCGAAACCTGCCGCCAGATCGAGATCGTCGAAGCGGCCCACCCCGTGCCCGACGAGGCCGGGTTCCTTGCCGCTCGCCGAATCATGGAAACGGTGTCCGGCCTCAGCCACAACGATCTGGTCGTGGCGCTGATCTCGGGCGGCGGGTCGGCCCTGCTGCCGGCCCCGGCCCCAGGCCTCACCTTTGACGACGAGCAGGCCAGCAACCAGCAATTGCTGGCATCGGGCGCGCCCATTTCGGTGATGAACCTCATCCGCAACCAGTTCTCCACCATCAAGGGGGGGCGGCTGGCGGCGCGCTGCGCCCCGGCGCGCGTGGCCACGCTGGTGGTGTCCGACGTGCCCGGCGACGACCCCGCCATCGTCGCCTCCGGTCCCACCATTCCGCTCGAGGGGACGCGGGAACTGGCCCGCAAATATGCCCACCTCTACCGGCTCGACCTGCCCGGCCGGGCCAAGGCGCTGCTCGAGGGCGAGGACAACCTGGCGCCGCGGCCCGGCGATCCGGCCTTTGCCGGCCACACCGTCCGCACCATAGCTTCGTCCTACCTCTCGCTGGAGGCGGCCGCGCAACTGGCACGCCACCGGGGCGTTGAGGCGGCGATCCTCTCGGACTCCATCGAGGGCGAGTCCCGCGACGTGGCCCGGGTGCATGCGGCGCTGGCCCGCGAGATCGCCGCCCGCAATCGACCCTTCCGCAAACCGGTGGTGCTGCTCTCCGGTGGCGAGACCACCGTGACCCTGCGGGCCAAGGGTGGCAGGGGCGGGCGCAATGCCGAATTCCTGCTGGCTTTCGCCATTGCCATCGATGGGGTGACCGGCATCTCGGCGCTGGCCGCCGATACGGACGGCATCGATGGGTCGGAGGATAATGCGGGCGCCTATGCCGATGGCGGCACGGCAACCCGCATGCGCCGCGCCGGCATCGATCCGCTGGCCGCGCTGGCGGGCAACGATGCCTATTCGGCCTTTGCCGCTATCGGCGACCTGGTGGTCACCGGCCCGACCGGCACCAATGTCAACGACTTCCGCGCGATCGTGGTGCGCTAGGGACCTGACTCAAAATAATCATACAATTCCCCTTGGCAGGAGGGGGGTGGCTCTGTTCTATACGCCCCGACTTTCCGGGAGGAGCATGAGACATGGCCAAGCGCAAAATTGCCGTCATCGGCGTGGGCAAGATCGCCCAGGACCAGCATCTGCCGGTGATCGATGCGTCCCCCGATTTCGAGCTGGCCGCGACGGTCTCCACCCGCGGCCTCAGCCATAACGGACTGCCCGCGTTCCGGACGCCCGGCGAGCTCTATGCCGCCATGCCCGAGGTCGACCTGGTCTCGATCTGCACGCCGCCCGGCATCCGCCACCAATATGTCCGCGAGGCGCTCGA
>CAMLOA010000086.1 GCA_946481445.1 uncultured Devosia sp.
ATTGCCGCGTGTGAGCAGAAGCCGGATCCAAAAGTCGCGCAGCTCGAGAAAGAGGCCACAACCGTGTCCCTTGGCCGCCGGCAAGAATTACAGGTACTATGTTTTCACGCATGGTAATCGCTTTCAGCGCTGACGAGGTTGCATACCACTTTCACGGTTATTCATAGTCCAAAGATTGGAAAGTAGTTAAGCGCCATAAACAATGCAGGCCTGCTAGACTGCTCGGGGCCCAAACGGGAAACTTTGCGATCGATTGGGGAAGTGCTTAGGGAGCTTGTGTTCCACGACCATACCGTTTCTCCAATTGCGGCCCCCTCGTTGGCCAGTCTCTTGGCCGCCGCCGGCGATGGTTGGCAGAGCGTTTCTTCACACTGTGGTTTTTCGATTTGCGTCGCACCGGACGGCCAAGTGCCTTGAGTGCGCCGCCTGAGCAATGACAGTATAAGACCTCTCCCTGCGCCCGCCGCGCCGACACAGCCAAAGAGTGATGTGAATGATTGAATCGTCCAGCCTTAAGTTTGGAACGAGCGGACTACGGGGGCTTTCGGCTGAGCTCCAGGGGCCCGAGGCACGACGCTATGTTGCGGCGTTCCTTCGCCATTTGCGGGCTATAGGCCAGGTAGGCAGAGGACGGGTCTATTTGGGTCGCGACTTCCGCCAGTCCAGTCCGGCGATTGTGCGAGACTGTGCCACTAGCATCGCGGCCGCCGGCCTCACCCCGATAGACTGCGGGCCGGTTCCAACGCCAGCGCTGGCGCTGCACGCAATGGCGGACATGTGTCCGGCCATAATGGTAACGGGTAGCCACATCCCCGAAGATCGCAACGGCCTAAAGTTCTACTTGCCAACCGGAGAGATCGGCAAAGCCGATGAGCTTGGCATCTTGTCGGCGCTCAGGGATGACGACGTCGGCGTCGAGAGCGATGTCCTGGACGATCAATGGGCCATCGCCTTGGAGAGATACCGGGACCGTTTCGCAGGCCTGTTGCCGGCTGGTGCGCTTAGTGGGTTGCGCATCGGCGTGTTTGAACATTCAACGGTCGGACGGGACGTTTTGGGCGAAATCCTCCGTGCAGCCGGCGCAGAAACGGTCGGCCTCGGTCGGATTAACGGGTTCGTTGCAGTCGATACCGAAGCATTTGACGATGAGGTCTTCAAGCCGCTGTCAGAATGGCTCCGAACACATCGGCTCGACGCCATTGTCTCTGCTGATGGCGACGCCGACAGGCCGCTGCTGATGGCTGATGATGGTCAGTTCGTGCGGGGCGATGTGCTTGGCCTGCTGACAGCGCGTTTTTTGGGAGCTGACAGTGTGGTGACACCGGTCACCTCCAACTCAGCTATCGAGCGCACGGGCTATTTTGGCACTGTGGTCAGGACGCGCGTGGGGTCTCCCTACGTTGTGGCAGAGATGGAAAGCGCTCCTGGAGCCGTCGTCGGTTTCGAGGCGAATGGTGGCACGCTCGTTGGTGACGGGTTTGCCGGCCTTCCAGCGCTGCCGACACGGGACGCCGTCCTGCCTCTCTTGGCGACCTTGGGTCTGGCCGCGCGCGGCAATGTCAGGGTTTCAGCACTGGTCGCTGAGCTTCCACTCCAATGCGCCCTGGCCAGTCGGATCCAGGATGTGCCAAGCGAAGCAAGCTCCGCGTTTCTTGGGCGTCTAAAGGACGACCAGGCCTACGCCGACGCGTTCTTTGCGCCGCATGGCATAGCGGGCCTCAGTACTATTGATGGTCCTCAGTTCCGGACCCAATCCGGCGACATGGTTCACTTCCGTGCGTCGGGGAACGCGCCAGAGCTGCGCTGCTACGTGGAGGGTAGCACGCCGCAGGTCGCGGAGTCCCTGCTGACATGGGCCATTCGCGCCGCGGCCAAGGGTGTCGGCCGTAGCGCAGATTGAGCGATCCCGTCGAGCGCACCGCCCCAGGGTACCCGTGTGAGAGCCCCACCGCCTCAACCAACGAAATTCAGGCAGGGACCTAAAGACGCGGCACCGCTTGGCTGCACTCTGTCAGCATGAAGAGCTCCAGTCCGGCTCTCATTGGTCGGTAACCAGCTGCCCTTGTCGCCGGGCCGTCGCGTGCGGTGGACTCGACGGGTCGCACCGACCGATGTCGGTGGATCAGGCTAAGCACCATCGCCTCGAAATCTGGGACTAGGCTTATTCAACGCCGGGAAGGCGACTGCGACTTATCGGCGTGCGGCGGTCAGTGCTATGCTAAGTTACGCTAAGGATGGGATTTAACGGGCACAAATCCTGCCACCCGCTATACCGACTAGCAGGCCCACCTATAGGGCCGTAATTTCTCGAAAGCCGTTAGAGGTGGTACGCCCAAGGGGAATCGAACCCCTGTTTACGCCGTGAGAGGGCGTCGTCCTGACCGCTAGACGATGGGCGCACGGTCATCGCTTCGACTTCGCCGCATGCTCAAAAGCAGGGGGAAGGTGGTACGCCCTAGGGGAATCGAACCCCTCTCTGCACCGTGAAAGGGTGCCGTCCTAACCGATAGACGAAGGGCGCCTGAGCGCTGTGCCGGTCGTATAGTTGGGTCGCTGGCCCAGTGCAACCCCATTGAGCGCCCGACGCGAATTTTTTCAACAGCCCGAGAACGTCACCGGTCGCGTGTAGCCGCGCGGACGGTCGCGCACGTCCACATGGATGAACTGCTTGCCCGGATAGCAGCCGAGCCCGCCGACACTGCCGGTCCGCATGGCAAAGGCGATCAGCTGGGACTTGTCGACCCCCGGAATGTGGAAATCGGCCGCCATGCACTTGGTGTGGTACGAATTGTCCGCGCCACCCGCCGCGGCGTTGTGCTGGCCGTCGCGATAGCCCGAACTCATGATGACTTTCCGACCGAAATGTCCCTCGAATTCCCAGATCAGGAAACGCAGCTTGGGGGAGAGGCAGAAGGCGTTGACTTCCCGGCTCGATACGAAAGTGCCCCAGTCGCTGCGCTTGCCGGCATAGGCGGCCCCGCTCGAGCTGGCGAAGATGGCCATGGGTACGCAGGCAGCCAGGCTCAGTGCGCAGACAACGATGGCAGCGATGGAACGCAGGGCAGGAGGCATAGGCGACAGTCCGATCGGGCCCGGTTGTTGCGGCAATGCAACAGGCAATGGGCGGTCCAGGTCGGTCGCTAAAATACGATCGGTTTCGCTAACCGCGGCCTAAGCACCACGGTTAGCGAAGTGTTGACGATGGGCGCTTCGATACCCGCAGTCCCTCACCACTTGCCGGTGTTTGGCATGCTCAGCCAGGGTTCCTGCGGGGGCAGGGTGCCATCCTGGATCAGTTCGACCGAAATCCCATCCGGGGAGCGGACGAAGGCCATGTGCCCGTCCCGCGGCGGACGGTTGATGGTCACGCCCATGTCCATCAGGTGCTGGCAGAGCGCGTAGATATCCTTCACCCGATAGGCCAGGTGCCCGAAGTTCCGGCCGCCGGTATATTCCTCGGGATCCCAGTTGTAGGTGAGTTCCACTTCGCCGCCGGCATCGCCCGGCGCCCGAAGGAAGATGAGCGTGTAGCGACCTTTCTCGTTCTCGCTGCGGCGCACTTCCTCGAGGCCAAGGCCCTCGCAATAAAAGCGAAGGCTGTCCTCGACATTGCTCACGCGGACCATGGTGTGCAGGTACTGCATTGGCGGCTACTCCCGTTGGTTTGGCTTTCGCACCGGCCTAGCAAGCCCGCCGGAGGCCCGCAACCGCCGCGGCTGTAACAAATCGCTAAGAACTCCTTAACAAGTCGGCCTGAATCGGACACAGTAATCCGATGTGGAGTACCTCGCGGAGGCGGGGCGAGTACGAGGGTTTGGGGAATATGGGGGCCAAGTTCAGCGGCGAAGGCGACCAGCCGGCGACCCTGTCCAGCGAGACGGGCGCGCTGGATCAGCCGTCCGCAGCGGGAAAGTCTGGCGACACGGGTCTCGACACCATCGAGATCGCCGGGTCCATCAAGTGGTTCGATGCCGGCAAGGGCTTCGGCTTCATCGTCCCGGACAATGGCATGCCCGATGTGCTGCTGCATGTCACCTGCCTGCGCCGCGACGGGTACCAGACAGCCTATGAAGGCGCCCGTATCGTGGTTGAAGCGCTCAATCGCCCCGGCGGCCTGCAGGCGTTCCGCATCGTTTCGATGGACGAATCCACCGCCCGCCACCCGGCACAGATGCCGGCCCCGCGCACCCATGTCGTGGTCGAGCCGACCTCGGGCATGGTCCGGCTGGAGGTGAAGTGGTTCAACCGCATCCGCGGTTTCGGCTTCCTCTCGGCAGGCGAGGGGACGCCCGACGTCTTCGTGCATATGGAGACGCTGCGCCGCTTCGGCATAACCGAGTTGCGGCCGGGCCAGCACGTCCTGGTGCGCTATGGCAACGGTCCCAAGGGCCTTATGGTCGCCGAAATCCGGCCCGATGGTTGGGGCGACGCACCGTCCTCCCACTAGGAATTTCCACCATGAGTCTGCCCGTCCCAGGCCTTGCCCCTGTGCTGCGCAATGCCGTGCTCGCCCTTGCCCTGCTGTCCGCTTCGGCCGCGCTGGGCGAGGAGCTGACGCTGACCACCAAGTCGGGGGAGTATCGGTTCGAGGTCGACGTGGTGGATACGCCCGAATCGCGGGCGCAGGGCCTGATGTTCGTGACGGAACTGGCCGAGGACGCGGGCATGCTCTTCGACTTCAAGGAGGAGCGGCCGGTATCGTTCTGGATGCGCAATACCTTCATTCCGCTCGACATGATCTTCATCGGTGCCGACGGCGTGGTGAAGAATATCCACGTCAATGCCCGACCGCATGACGTCACGTCGATCCCGTCCGGGTCGCCGGTGCAGTTCGTGCTGGAGATTCCGGGAGGGCGCTCGGTCGAAATCGGTCTCGAGCCGGGCGACACGATGGCCCATGCCCGCGTGGCAGTGCCGGCCGCCCAGTGAAGGCTAGAGTCGGTTGATGACCATGCAGTCGATCACTGCCCACAGGTGAAGGCTCGCACCGCACACGACAAAGACGTGCCACAGCGCATTCTGGAACTTCAGCCTTTCCCACAGGTGAAAGATGATTCCGAGCGAGTAGGTGACACCCCCGGCCAGCAGCAGCCAGAGCGTGGTGGCCGGCAAGGTCTGGGCCAATGACTGGAACACCAGCACACCGCTCCACCCTATGGCCAGATAGAGCGCAATCGCCAACCGGCCGAACCGCTCCGGCACAATCAGCTTCAGTGCGACCCCGACCAGCGATGCACCCCAGACGAAGGTCGTCATGAGCGTGCCGGCCGTCGTGCCGCCGATCGCCGCGAGGAAGGGCGTGTAAGAACCGGCGATGAACAGGAAGATAGCCGCCTGGTCAAACCGCGCGAGAACCCGCTTGATGGGGGATACCGGCCAGAGGTTATAGGCCATCGAGACGCCGAGCACGGCGACGAGCGAGCCGATATAGACCACGAGCGATGGCACGGCCTCGGGCGCGGTTTCGATGATGGCGAAGGCCAGCAGGATGGATCCCGCAGCGATCGCTACGACCAGCCCGAGAGTGTGAACGACACCGTCGACCACCACTTCGGCAATGGTGAACGGCCGCTGCTCGCGGCTCCACCAAGAGTATCTCGCCGATGGGTCGGACATGGTTCTCAATTCTCCTGATGGCACTCTGGCGCCAGGATGTGACCAGATTATTGCGCTTGGGGCCGGTTCCGGCGGCATCGTAAAGCGATGGGCAACGCTTCTGGTGAACAACCGGTTGCCGCATACCTGCCGATGCTTGACGAGTAATCGGCCCGTTACCTAAGGAGCAGGCAGCATTCCGGAGTGCCCATGCCGCCCGTACCCGTCTTTGTTGCCCTGGCAGATGCCACGCGTTGCCGGATCATCACGATATTGCGAGACGGCCCTCAGCCCGTGCATGCGCTGGCGGCATGCTTCGAGATCAGCCGCCCGGCCATTTCCCGCCATCTGCGCGTGCTCAAGGCGGCTGGCCTGATCAGCGAGGACAAGAGGGGCAGGGAGAATCTCTACAGGCTGCATGCCAAGGCCCTCGCCCCCGCCCATGACTGGCTTGCCGCGCTCCTGCCCAAGGCGAAGCCGGCCTCGCGCAGTGCATCGAAGCCAGCGGTGAAGGTTGCGCCCAGGAACGCACCTGCATCCGCCCCGCTGACGCCCTCGCCCGGCAAGCCGGCGGCCGGTTCTGGAAAGGCGCCGGCGGTTTCGCAGATGGGGTTCGACTTCTAGCCGATATAGGCCACGCCCAGTTCCTTGAGCGCTCGCCAGACGACCCGGCACGTCTGCGGGCGCTGGCCTGGCGCGTGGAGCAGGATGACGTCGGGAATGCCAGCCACCCTGGCGACTTCCAGCTTGGCCCCGCCATCGGACAGGTTCCTGATGATGCAGGGCAGCTCTGTCCGGCCAAAGGAAAGCCGTGCCTGGATGAAGGTGTGGCGGCGCGGGGAAAGCCGGCGCTCCTGCCGAAGCGGGATGGCGATGGTCGAGCCGGAAAGGGATTCACTCATGCCGTCCAGTCAAGGCGCCAGCCGTTAGGCAAGGGCCAAGACGGAAGGTAAACTTATCCGAAAATTGCAGGCGCCGTCGTGGCCCCTTGTCCACGCACAGATGCCGAACCAAATCTGGTCTTGCTCGTTTGAGCGAGCGAGAGCTGAAGCTTTCCCTGTACCTATGTTGCTCATGTGAGGATGTAGCTATGTGGACAAACCTCGATCTCATCACCGGCCCCTACGACGACGCCGAGATCACGCCTGCGGACTTCGCCGACTATCATCACCCCAGGGAAGTGGTGGCCGATCCGCAACTGTCGATTGCCCGCAAGCGGGCGATCCTGTCGCGCTGGCTGTCGGATGCCTGCGCCGTGCCGGATCGGGCAGGGGTCCGGGTATCGCCCCTGGGCGTTGCAGCGACTGTTCAGGACCTGCGGACGGCGCTGGAAAAGCTGGACGAGATGGTCGAAGCGATCGCGCTGGCCGAACTGGCCAACCGTCCGAGTGCCTAGTCACTGCGCGTGCCGCCGGCACTTGACGAGCTGAGGCCCGCTGCCCAGATCATCTGCGCGCCTGCCGATGGCAGGCGGTCCAATGGGTAACGCCACTGGGCGTCCCTCGTATCTGTGTTGCTCCAAGGAGGATATGGCTATGAGAACCATTCACACTCTTGCCCTTGCGGCTGCGATTGCCGCGGCCCTTTCCGCAGCGCCGGCCGCCGGCGCGGAGGCGGACAAAACCCGAAACTTCGACAAGATCGACTGGCTGGAACTGCGCAC
>CAMLOA010000087.1 GCA_946481445.1 uncultured Devosia sp.
ATGCCGCCGGTGCAGAAGGTGGCGATGGTCACCTGCTGCAGGGCCGCCTCGTCGCGGGCACCTTCGATCAACCGGGCGGCAAAGGGAGTGGTGGACACGTCATCGATGAACAGCCCGATCACCCGCCTGCGGCCGGCGGGAACGGGATGCGTCTTGCCGCGGCGATAGCCGAGCTGCTCGGCCGCCTCCAGAATGCGCCGGCGCGTCGCCTTGGACACCCGGGCGTTCGGAACGCCGTTGAGCACCAGCGAAACCGTCGCTTGGGAGACGCCGGCCAGTTCGGCCACGTCATGCATGGTCGCGCGCTTTTCCACCGTCACCCCGGTCTCGATCCGATGTCACCATCTTGGGCAATTGGTTATCAGAATGCTAGCATTGAGGCTGTCAGAAGCGATCTGGTGTGCCCTGCGGGACCAAACGGGAATCGGACCGTTCGAGCGACCGCGATGCCGGCCCGGATGCTAATAAGATAACTAATACCTGTTCGGCTCGTTTGATGCTGAAGCACGGCCCTGCGGGGCCCACAGGTGGCCCTGCATCGGACTGGACGACGCCGGCCTGCCGGACTATGGCTCTGGCCAGGCTAGGGGCATTGGAGACGAAGACGGCATGGGAAGGCCGATCGTTCGACTGAAGGACATCGCCGACCGCACCGGCTTCTCCGTCAATACCGTCAGCCTGGCGCTGCGGGGAAGCCCGCGCATTCCGGCCCGCACCACGCGTCTCATCCAGGATGCGGCCGACGCGATGAACTACATGCCCAACCAGGTGGCCAAGTCGCTGGTCAGCCGCGAGACCCGGACGATCGGGCTGGTCCTCACCGACATCACCAATCCCACGCTTACGCAGGTGGCGCAGGCGATCGAGCTGGCGCTGGCCGAGCGCGGCCATTCCACGCTTTTTGCGACATCCAACAATGATCTCGATGAGGAAAAGCGGGTCATCGCCATGTTCCAGTCCCGCCAGGTGGACGGCATGCTGATCTATCCACGCAGCCACCGGGAGCTCGATCATATCCGCCGCCTGCGGCAGGCCAACTATCCGGTCGTGTTGTTGGTGGGCGACCCCGACGCGGGGGTCGACGCGGTGTCGGTGGACGAACGCCGCGGCGCCTATCGCGCCGTGCGGCACCTCGCCGATATCGGGCACAGGCGCATCGCCATCATCGACAGCTCCAATCCGCTGGGGAACCGGGAGAAGCGAGACGGCTATCTGGCGGCGCTGTCGGAGGCCGGAATTGTGCCCGATGCCGAGCTCTCCGCCGATCCCCTGGGGCACTCCGTCATCAGCGGCTATGCGGCCCTCGATCAGTTGATGCATCTTGCCAATCCGCCAACGGCCGTGTTCGCGGCCAATGATTCCCTGGCCATTGGTGCGCTGCGCTGGACGCAGAAGCATGGCGTGCGGGTGCCGCAGGACCTGGCCATAGTCGGCTTCGACAATATCGAGTTCGCCGAGCACGCCGCCACGCCGCTGACCACGGTCAACTATGCCGTCCGGCAGGTCACGGACCTGGCCGTGGCGCGGCTGATCGACCTTATCCTCTTCGAGGATGGCCTGCCCCAGCCCGTGGTGACATTGATCGAGCCGGACCTGGTCGTGCGCGAGAGCACCGTGGGAAATCGTCCGGGGGGCTAGGAAATCCTGTCCAGGCGACGTTTCTTCATGATGTTCTTGTAGTCCCACTGCACGTGGCGGCTGTCAGCCAGCCATTTGGCCAGCGGGGCCGGATCGACCTGGTTCGCGGCGGTATAGCGCATTTCGGCCGCCTTGAAGGTGCCTTCGGGCACGAGGCCCGGCGTCTGGAACGACTGGCCGCTCCAGAACAGCAGGCGGACGCAGGACTTGAGCTTGCTGTAGCCCACGATGGGGTTGCCATCGAGAAACCAGACGGGGTGGGCGTGCCAGATCCTGCTGTCCGCCTCGGCCAGGTGTTCGTCGATGATGCCGCGCAGGGCCTCGCAGATGGCGCGGTCTTCGCCGGCCTGCGCGGCATTGAACGCATCGATCGTGGTAAATTTGTCGGCCATGGCTACCTCATACGGGCATCCGCGCCCGCCTGCCCAGACGACGAGCGGCGGCCTCCGGTTCAGACGCCCGGCTTGTCAGATCGTACCGAGCTTGTCGTCGCGCAACACATAGCGCAGCACCATATCCACCGTATTGTGCCGCAGCCGGGCCAGCATGTCCTGCGTACCGAAGTCACGCGCGAACAGCCGCGAAAACGTTGCGCGGTTGGACACGTTGAAGAAGCACAGTGCACTGATCTGCCAATGGATTTCCAGCGGATCGAGCCCTTCGCGGAACAGGCCCTCGGCGACGCCGCGTTCATAGAGGGCCTGGATGTGGGCGATGGCCGTGACGTTGAGCTCGCGCACCACATTGGAGCGCTCGAGATACTGTCCGTGATGGATGTTCTCGATCATCACCATGCGGATGAAGTCCTCATGCTGGTGGTGATGGTCGAAGGTGAACTCCACCAGCCGCCGCAACCCCTCGACAGGGGCCAGCCCCTCGACATCGAGCTTGGCTTCGCCTTCGCGCACCTGGCGATAGGCATTTTCCAGCGCGCTGAGGTAGAGCCCCTCCTTGTCGCCGAAATAGTAGTAGATCATGCGCTTTGACGATCGCGTCTTGGCCGCGATCTCGTCGATGCGCGCGCCCGACAGTCCGTTGAGGGCGAATTCCTGGGACGCGACCTCCATGATGTTCTGCCGAGTCCCTTCCGGGTCCTGCTGGCGGGTCGTGGCCCTGGTCGCACGTGCCGCCACGTTTGGCCCCGGTGAAGTCATGCTCGTTGCGCCCTTTCGCCCATACCCGCCCCACAATTGACTAAACTAACCAGTTCGTACATTGTTGGGCAAATCGCTTGCCTGCACTTGTACCGGGGAGGCGGAGACGAAAACAAGGGCGGACACGCAAGCCGCCGGGGGGAGCGGTGTTGTGTCCAATATGGTTGAACGCGCGTTGCAGGCCGTCGCCGATCCAGGCTCTCGCGCCTCGGGCGAGGGCGTGCATATCGGGTTGCTGGGGCGCGGCATCGGGGCCTCGCTGACGCCGGTGATGCACGAGGCGGAGGGCCGGCGCCTGGGCCTCGCATACCGCTACGACCTGCTCGACTTCGATCGCCTGGGACTTCCGGATTCCGATCTGGGCGCGGTGCTGGACGCCGTGGAGGCCTATCGGTTCGCCGGCGTCAACGTAACCTATCCGTTCAAGCAGACCATCCTGCCGCTGCTGCACGAACTCGCCCCGGAGGCGGAGGCGATAGGCGCCGTCAATACCGTCGTGCTGCGCGATGGCAAGCGGACCGGACACAATACCGACTGCTGGGGGTTTGCCATGAGCTTCCGTCAGGGCCTCGGCGATGCCTTGCGCGAACGGGTGGTCCAGGTCGGTGCGGGTGGTGCGGGGGCGGCAGTTGCCCATGCGCTGCTGGATCTGGGAACAGGCACAGTCGACCTGGTGGACGCCGATGCCGGCCGGGCCCAAGGGCTGGCCCGGCAGTTGCGCGATACGCGCCAGGCCAAGGTGCGCGTCGTGCCGCCTGGTGAATTGTCCGAGGCCATCCGGGGCGCATCCGGCCTGGTCAACGCCACGCCGGTGGGCATGGAGAAATATCCGGGCACGCCGATAGACCCGGCCCTGCTCGAGGCATCGCAATGGGTGGCCGACATCGTCTATTTCCCGCGCGAGACCGAGCTGATCGTCCGCGCCCGGGGCAGGGGGTGCCGCGTGCTCCCCGGCGGCGGCATGGCCGTGTACCAGGCGCTCCGCGCCTTTGCGCTCTTCACCGGGCGCGAACCCGACGCGCTGGAGATGAGCCGCACGTTCTCGGCCCACGCGTGACGAGCCTGGGAGGGACCGGCTGGAGCATGGTGCCCTGCATGCAGGATACCGCGATGGACACGAAAGCTTCGGCCATTGACATGAACGAACTATTTCGTACAAAGTTGTTTGGAGACGGGCGGCGGGAGGCCGCCGGTCAGTGCCGGACGATCCGGAACAGGGCAACGTCCCTTTGGGAGGATTAATGATGACAATCTCGCTTTCCCGTCGCGCCCTCATGGTGGGCGGACTTCTCCTGGCAGCCGCCTTCCCGGCCCTGGCGCAGGACAAGCCGGTGCTGCGCTTCTCGGCCGTGTTCTCGGAGCAGGACATCCGGGCCGAAATGGTCGGCCTGATGTCGGCACAGGTGGCCGAGATCGCCACGATCGAACCCTACTATGGCGGCAACCTGTTCAAGCAGGGGACCGAACTGGTCGCGCTGCAGCGCGGCAACCTCGAAATGGGCAATATCGCCCCGCAGGACATTTCCAACCAGATCCCGGCCTGGTCGGTACTGACTTCGGCCTACCTGTTCCGCGACGCGGCGCATCTGCGCGCCTTCTTCGACAGCGAACTGGGCGCCGAGTTCAAGCAGATGGCGGAAGACCAGCTCGGTATCCACATTCTGGGACCGACCTATTTCGGCGCGCGCCAGGTTGGCCTGCGCGGCGACAAGCAGATCACCACGCCCGCCGACATGGCTGGCATCAAGCTGCGGATGCCGGGCGGCGACGCCTGGCAGTTCCTGGGCACGGCGCTGGGCGCCAACCCCACGCCGATGGCTTATGCCGAGGTCTATACGGGCCTCCAGACCGGCGCTATCGATGGGCAGGACAACCCGCTGCCCAACGTTGAGAACATGAAGTTCTATGAAGTCATGGACCAGATCGTGCTGACCTCGCACCTGGTCGGCTATGACCTGCTGGTCATCAGCAAGACGGCCTGGGACGCCATGAGCGCCGAACAGCAGGAGGCGTTCACCGCCGCTGCAACCGTCGCAATCGACTTCAGCCAGGAAGAGCACCTCAAGCGCGAGGCCGAACTGGTCGAGCGGTTCAAGAGCGCCGGTCTCAATGTCTACGAGCCCGACGTTGCCGCCTTCCGGGCCCATGCCCAGCAGATGTATCTGGACTCCGACTTGGCCAAGGACTGGCCCGAGGGCGTGGTCGACCAGATCAACGGCCTCTAGCTCCTCCTCCGAGAAGCGGAGTGGCGCCCTCTGGCGCCGCTCCGCAAATTGCCGTCACCCTTCGTGGCGGCCGTTACCAGGAGCCCCGCCATGCCCAGTCCCGTGCGCCAGATTGGCAGCTGGCTCCATGCCCGCGCCGAAAACATCCTGGCCGCCATGCTCGCCACCATGTTCGTGGTCTTCATCATTCAGATCGTGTTCCGCTACTTGCTGAACCTGCCGATCGGCTGGACGCATGAGATCAGCGTCGTCATGTGGCTCTGGATGGTGCTGTTCGGCACAGCCTTCGTGGTGCGCGACAGCGAGGAAATCCGCTTCGACATCCTCTACAGCGCCGTGGGACCGCGCACGCGCCGCGCCATGATCGCCGCCAGCGGCCTCACCCTCGCCGCGCTCTTTGCGCTCTCGCTGCCTGCCGTCGTGGACTACATCGCCTTCATGAAGGTGGAAAAGACCGCCTACCTCAAGATCCGCTTCGACTACCTCTATTCCATCTACGGCATCTTCGCCGTCGCCATGATCGTCCGGCAACTCTGGCTAAGCTGGCAGGCTGTCTGGGGCCGCGGGACCGAAGAGTTCGACCACACCAAGGCAGGCTCGGGCATATGACCATCTCGCTCGCTTTCGGCATCGCCCTGGGCCTGATCACGCTGCTCGCCTTCATGGGCCTGCCCATGGGCCTTTCGATGATCTGCGGATCGATCCTCTATCTGTTCATGCGCGGGCAGGATCCCGGGATCGTGGCCGAGCAATTCCTCAACGGCATGTATTCCAACTACATCATGCTGGCGGTTCCCCTGTTCATCCTCGCGGCCGAGATCATGAATTCGGGCACCCTGTCGGACCGCCTGCTCAAATGGTGCGACGCGCTGGTGGGCCGTTTCCGCGGCGGGCTGGCCCAGGTCAATGTGCTGCAGTCGATCGTCTTTGCCGGCATGAGCGGATCGGCCGTGGCCGATGCCGCCGGCTCGGGCAAGATGATGCAGCACATGATGACCAAGGACGGCAAATACACGCCCTCCTATGCGGCTGCGCTCACCGCCGTGACCGCCGTGATCGGCCCGATCATCCCCCCATCCATCCCCATGGTGCTCTATGCGCTGGTAGCCGATACCTCCATCGGCTACCTGTTCCTGGCCGGGGTCGTGCCAGGGCTGGTCATGGCGCTGGCCATGATGGTGCTGATCGCCATCACTGCGCGAATGAAGAATTTTCCCGTCGAGCCGCCCGTGCCGGTCCGCCAGCTGCCGCGCATGACCTGGGAGGCCCTGCCGGTGCTGTTCATGCCCGTGGTGCTGATGTTCGGCATCTATGGCGGCGTGACGACGCCCACCGAGGCGGCCGCTGTGGCCGCGGCCTATGCCCTGGTCGTGTCCGCCGTCATCTACCGCGCCGTAAAAGCCGGGGACCTCTATCGCTCGGTCCTTGCCAGCGCCAAGACCACCGCCTCGATCGGCATGCTCATCGCCGGGGCGCTGGTGTTCAACTATGTGGTGACCATCGAGAACATTCCGCGCACCATCAGCACCCTGCTGGTCTCGTGGGATCTCGACCCAATCCTGTTCCTGGTCGTGGTCAACATCCTGCTCCTGCTGCTCGGTTGCGTGCTGGAGGGCACGACGATCCTGCTCGTGATCGTGCCGGTGCTGATCCCGACCGCGCAGGCGCTGGGCATAGACCTTGTGCATTTCGGCGTGGTGGCCGTGGTCAATATCATGCTGGGCCTGATCACGCCGCCTTACGGGCTGCTGCTCTTCATCATGACGCGGATATCGGGCTCACCCATGCGCGCGCTCATCGGCGATGTCATGCCGTTCCTCTGGACGCTGGCCGGCGCACTGGTGCTGTTCACCTTCGTGCCCGAGACCGTGCTCTGGCTGCCCCGTCTGTTCGGTTATGGAGGCGCCACGCCATGAAGCCCGTCTATGTCCTCAATGGTCCCAACCTCAATCGCCTTGGCAAGCGCGAGCCGCATATCTACGGCACGACGACGCTGGCCGAGGTGGAAGCGATGTGCCGCGAGGCAGCCGGGGACCATGCCCTGGTCTTCCGGCAGACCAACAGCGAGGAAGCGCTGATCGAGTGGGTGCACGAGGCGATTGACGAAGCCTGCGGCATCGTGATCAACCCGGCAGCATTCACCTTCACCTCGCTGGCGCTGCTCGACGCGCTCAAGATGGTGGAGGGGC